>WOZB01000041.1 GCA_011620445.1 Anaerolineaceae bacterium
AGCGAGAACATATCCAATGGTCCTGGGATGGGGTCAGATTGGCCTGCAGTTGAATAAACCACTCTTGGCAAGTCTTTCCAGGTCAGAACAGCAACCACACCAGGCAAGGCTTTGGCTTTGCTGGTATCGATTGCTTCAATTTCTGCATGAGCCTGGGGGCTTCTCAGCACCTTTGCGTACAAAGTTCCGGGAATCTGCATATCTGCGGTGAAGGCTGGCTTACCTTGAACCAATTTCACCGCGTCCACTTTATTTTCTGATTTATTCACCGTTGAATAGCGTGGTATTTTGTCAAATGCGACCATCTTTGGCCAGACGAGTTTGTTTTCTTTGAAGGATTCATCCTTCCCGCCCTGCATCCACCTGGCGGCTAATAAGACGGCTTCAACTGGCTTGACATAGCCGGTACAACGGCAAAGTACACCTGAGAGTGCTTCCCGCACATCCGCTTCCACAGGATTGGGGTTCTGCTCAAGCAGCGCTTTGGCAGACAGGATCATCGCTGGTGTACAGTATCCGCACTGGATCGCTCCGGTTTCGATGAACGCTTCCTGGATTAAATCCAGACCCGCTGTCTTCTTCCAGCCCTGATCTTTTACTTCTCCGATTGCTTCGACTGTGGTCAGTTCATGCCCTTCAGCCTGAACCGCCAGAAGCATGCAGGAATTAATGGGCATGCCGTCCATCAGGACGGTGCAGGCACCACACTCACCAAACCGGCAACCGCCGGATTTGACACTCAGAAAGCCCGCATTCCGCAAGGCATCCCGCAGATTCAAATTATTTTCAGCATTTATGACGTGGTCATTACCATTGATGCGCAATTCGATTTTCATTTTGTCTCCTTGCGTTCCTGTCCATCCACGGACAAGCGGTCGAGTAATACCAGCAACGTTTTCTGCCTGAATTCTCCACCAGCCCACTGATCGCCTAATTCCGATCCCATCCCCGTAATGGCTCTGGCAACTTCTTCTTTCGATCCTTCAAGCACAAGCAATTTCCCAGCATCTATAGCTACGCGCATTTTTCCGTTACTCAGGCGAGTTATACCCATACTTACTTGCGGAAGATCCATCTCGCTGCGACCTACTTGCCCATATTGGAAATTCGCGCTGCGCGGCAGGATCAGCTCAGCCGCAATTGGGATGGGCAATTCTTTCAGGTAATAATCCGCGAGTGACACTGTATCGGTTTCCAATATCGGCAGGATTCTAGCGTTCAGAGCCAATAGTGCACAGAGCAGTGGTGAACTCTGCCCGATGCGTGCACTACGCAGGAAGTTTGCCAGGCTCATCGTGGTTCTGACATTATTACCAGCCTGGTGCCTTACAGCTTCAACCAAATGCGGCAATCCTGAGCATGCCAGCATCAGCATGTTCAAATTGCACAGGCCGCCAATATGAACTTGATCACCTTCATGTCTGACCTGGTCCAATTTCAGAGCTTGCAGATCAATCAACACTTCGCCTTTTTTCGCCTCTGCCGCGTCCAAAAGGTAACCGCCTCCGGCCAGCACTCTTGCCTTCTCACCGGCTTTTTTCAGCAGGTAGGCATAACTTTCCAGGCTTAATGGCCTGTAGTAAGGTTTCATCTCAATGCCCATCGGGATACACCTTCCATTCGTGGTTTAAATGACCCATCTCTTTAAGTTTTTCCTCGGAAATTTGAACAAATACGCCATCAGATTCTGCCAGCAGGTCTCCAGCTTCATCATGAATCTCCCCATGCGCAAAAGCGACCCGGTTTCTTCTTCTTTCCAATTTTCCTGTCACAATAATTGGCTTCTCTGTCGGCACGTTCTTGCGGAAGCGTACTTTGATTTCACTAGTAAACATGAAATCATCGGGTGTTGTTTGCGCCGCCCGCCCGGAACATTCGTCTAACATGGCACTGATTACCCCCCCATGCACCACACCGGGGTAACCGCCATATTCCCGCGGAACATTGAGTTTGGATTCAACCACACCCGGCTCAAGTTCGAAGAATTCCATCTTCAAGCCGGCTGGGTTTTCCCTGCCGCAAATAAAGCAGCAGTCGCTGGATTCCAGTTTTCTCATGCCTTGTTTCCGGGTGCAAACGTATCAATCAGTAATTTCATATTGCCGCCAACTGGGTAAAGGATGGGGCAGGTGCAGCCGTGATCTATATACTTCTGAACCTTGGAGCGCGCTTCTTCGGGCGTTCCAGATGCTGTAATGCGGTCAATCAAATCTTCGGGCACCAGGTGCTTGGCTGCTTGAATTTGCTCGTGAGTCGCCGGCCAGCCCAAAATCGCCTGAATCTTCTGGACAACTTCCTGTGAAACGCCAGAAGCTTTGGCTATATGCGGCTGCTGGGCAAGGTATTGAACCAGTAATTCGCGCGTGGTATCAAATGCTTTATCATGGTCTTCATCTACGGAACAAACCACAAGTTGAGGTCGGTCAAAATCCTCCAGGCGCCTGCCAGCAGCTTTCAAGCCAACCATGAGTTGTTCGATGGCCATATCGTTGTATTCAATCGGTACACAGTAATTCATCACCAC
>WOZB01000259.1:0-3462 GCA_011620445.1 Anaerolineaceae bacterium
CCCAGCTTTGTGCAAGCATCGGCCTCGCACCAGAGAGCGCGGCCAGGTAAGCCAGATCGTGCAAGGGACCTGCCTGCACCAGGTCAGGCTTTATAGTTTGGAGAATCGCACCCAACTTTTGCGTAAATCTGGGAATGTCATCTCTCCCAAGGGGAAAATCCATCCCCATTGGGCTGATGGCTTGCACCCCAGCCGGGGTTGGCCAATCTCCACTCCTCACGCGCAGGGCAAAAGCGTCATAGCCGCTTTCAGCCAGCGTTTCCATGAAGCGCTGGTCGTGCACTGAATCCGCGACCGTGAGGTAGAGAATTTTTTTCATGACAGTTGGGTCCAGCGCAGGTCCTGCCCTTTTTCAAGGTCCTGTCCAGCTTTCAAACCAATCACTTTTCCGATTTCGAATGGTTCAATTGCTCCGGGTGTTGCTGGGCGCAGAACGTCGATCATTTCACGGGTGAAGATTTCTCCCGCCTGGATGGCGCGCGCTGCCCGCAGGCAGCGCCTCTGCACAATCACGGTGTCTTTTTCATTTCCGGCGACAAACTTTGAGCCAGAACCCAATGCCCGTTCAAGCTGCCGCGTGTTTTGTACCATATCCGCCCAGCTTTGCGGGTTCATGGCAAAGGCATGGTCGGGGCCTTCGCGGTTGTTGTCATCTGTGAAGTGCTTTTCAATCACCCGCGCCCCGAGGGTCACCGCCCCCAGCACGGTAGCATGCCCATGGGTGTGGTCACTTAAACCAAGAATCAAATCCGGCCACATATCGTGGTAGGTCTTGAGCACATTTAGGTGGATGTGGTCGTAATTGCCAGGGTCAGCAGTGTAATTGGTATTGCACTGCATCAGCACCAGTTCGGGGTTGATGGCCAGGATAGCCTCCACCGCGCGCTGTACATCCCCGATGTTAGCCGCGCCGGTTGCCAGAAGAACAGGTTTACCTTTGCTGGCCATGCGCTCGCAAGCCTCAATCCAGGTAATGTCACCCGAACCAATCTTGTAAGCTGGCACGAAACTTTCCAGCATGTCCGTGGCTTCAAAATCATAAGGTGCGGAGAAGAAATCAATACCTGCCTCATTACAAGCTTCTCCCAAATGTTGCGTCCACTCAAAGGGTATCGAAGCGGCGTCATAGACTTCCACAACGCTTTTCTTCCACCTGGCCTGGTGCGAAACTTGCGAGTTCATGTGCGTGAATCCATAATCTGAGACGATCTTTGGGCCGCGAAAATTTTGGAATTTGGCAGCGTCTGCCCCGGCTTCAGCGGCCAGTCTGATCAACTTGAACGCCCGGTTAAGGCTGCCGTCGTGATTGGCAGCAATATCAGCCACAAAGTAAGTGGGGTGGTTCAAACCAATCGTATGCGAGCCAATCCGAATGTCCATCATGCCTCCTAATTGCTGCCAAAGCTCAGGATGCGTTCCCGCAACCCCATGTCCTCAGCCAGATGCAGGGCTTTCAGTCCTTCCACGATGCCGGGCATCTCGTGCCCGAGCGCCGTGCGCAGTTTTTCACTATTCATGGACAGGTTAAGCGAGCGTTGGGTGGTCAGTTCTGAATCCATCACACTGATAGGGCTCACCAGGCTTTCATCAAAGCCAAATTCCCTTGCCAGGCTCACCCCAAAGGCATATTTGCTGACTTCCTGGTTGCCAAAAAAGTGGTAGGTTCCATGAAGCTCTTTCTCCAGGGCTTCCAGCAGCAAACTGGCCAGATGTTCCACATAAAGGGGTGTAAAAATCATGTCTGTAAAGCCATTGGCAGTTTCTTCAGCTTTCAAGCGATTATAGAAAAACTCAGCCAGTGAGCGTTTGCCGTTCAGCGTCCACCCAAAAAAGACGACCCGCGCGATTAAGGCTTCTTTGTATTCAGTGCTTACGTTATCTTCTCCCATCAGCTTGCTGTGGGCATAGGTATTGATCGGGTTAGGCATGTCTGTTTCGCTGTAGTCGCCCTTGGTGCCATCAAACACGGCATCGGTTGAAATATGAAGCAGTGGCACGCCCATGCGTTTGAGTTGCCAGGCCAGCAGCCCGGGTACCTCGGCATTCAGTTGGTAAGCCAGTTCCGGGTTCTTATCACAGGCTTCAAGGTTCGCCAGGGCAGCCGTATGTATTACCAAATCCGGTGCGGTCACCTCAAGCTTTTCACGCAAGTGCTGGGTGTCCGTCAGGTCAAACTGGTCCACGGCAAAAGGTGCCTTGGCGAGCGGCTGTCTGTTCGTCCAGCCGATAACATCATAACCCTGGCGTTGGGCATAAAGAGCCAGGTTCAGCCCCAGGTGCCCGCTTGCGCCAGTAATTAACAGTTTTTTCATTTAGTATCCCTTGGCAAGCTCTTTTTCAATCGGGTCGATGATCTTTTTAATGCCGTCCAGATCCAGCCATTCTGTATTGTTGGCGCTCGTGTAGGTAAAGCCATCCGGAAGGGGCTTGCCTTTATCCTCCCAGGCATGACCAAACCAGAGTGCGTTGCTGGGTTGAACGATGTACATATCCGGCATTTCGATGGTTGTGCGGGCCTCATCTTCCCCAATCAGACTCTCGTGCAGCTTCTCACCTGAGCGGATGCCAATGATTTTGATTTCAGCCTCAGGCGCAACCGCGCGGGCCAAATCGGTCATCTTCATGGATGGAATCTTGGGCACAAAGACCTCACCGCCCTGCATTTCTTCAATGCAGCGGATAACAAAACGCACACCCTGTTCCAGTGAAATCCAGAAGCGTGTCATACGCTCATCGGTAATTGTTACGGTTCCGCTGGCACGTTGCTGCAAAAAGAGGGGTACTACAGAGCCGCGGGAACCTACCACGTTCCCATAACGTACGCAGGCAATGCGGGTGTTGCGGCCGCCGGCATAGGCGTTGCTCTGCACAAAGAGCTTCTCGGCAGCCAGTTTGGTGGCACCGTACAGGTTGATGGGGTTTACTGCTTTATCTGTGGAAAGTGCCAGTACTTTGCCTACTTTATTGGCAATGGCAGCGTCAATCACATTTTGAGAACCCAGGATATTGGTCTTGATGGCCTCGCTGGGGTTGTACTCGCAGGCCGGCACTTGCTTGAGAGCGGCCGCGTGCACAATGACATCCACACCGTAAGTCGCCAGGGTCAGGCGTTCTTTATCGCGCACATCGCCGATGAAATAGCGGATGCGGGGATCGTTAAAACCGCCGCTTGCGCGCATTTCGTGCTGCTTCAGCTCGTCGCGGCTGTAAACGATAATCTTGGCAGGGTGATACTCATCCAGCATCAGGCGGATGAATTTCTTGCCAAACGAACCTGTTCCACCAGTTACCAGAATGACTTTGCTGGACCAATCCATATGAACTCCTTAAGCCCTGGCTTCTTTTGCGGCAGGCTTGCTGATGACAATTAATGGGTACTGCCCGTTTTCACCAAAATATCGCGGAAAACGGTCTTCCAACCAGGAAAGCAACTTAAGGGCCCGTTGACCGCGCGCGTTGGAA
>WOZB01000259.1:3562-11781 GCA_011620445.1 Anaerolineaceae bacterium
CCAGCCGTCCACAGTCGCCATGGAGCGTCCCGGCTTCAGGCAGCGGTAAAGCCCCAAATAACAGGATTCCTTTTCTTCCATAGGCAGGTGATGGATGGTGTGTAGCGAAACGATACCGTCAAATGCTTCGCTTTTGAAAGGCAAGTGTGCAATGTCACCCACCACATAAAAACCTTTATCACCCAGCTTCTTACGCGCTTCCTGGAGCGCCACGTTGGAAAGGTCAAAACAGACCCGCCTTTTGTACCCTGCAGAATACTTGAGATAAGCCTCATATTGCACTGGCCCAGAACCGGCATCCAACAGATACTCGCCTGTCGGGGCCAGGTGTTCACCAACTCGGGCGTGCGCCCTGGCAATGTAATCCGCGCTCACCGGCCGCAAATCTTCATATTCGGCATTTTGGTAGCAACCGTTAGTCTCCATCTGCCAGCCAACTTCATTATAAAAGCGTCTGATTTTTTGCTTAATCTCGTCAGGCATTTGGTTTGCCATCCATATTTTGAATTTCCTGCAACCTCGCCAAACCGCGCTTTTTCCAATCCAAAGGCTCGCCCACCAGGTAATTGAAGGTTTGGGCGTAGCGCGCCTGCCCTTGCGGGTTGAGCACAAAACGCAGGGGTCTGGCTTTGAAGTCCTCTGTCAGCCAAAGCAAATGCCAGGGAAACGGCAGGGAGAATTCAAAGAAAAAGAGGTAAGCATACAGCCAGGCTTGTTCGGTCTGTTTGGGGCTCAAACGGGCTTCTCGCGGTTTGGCCAGAATTTTATCCAGCATATTTTGGTATGCCGGCCAATCTACCGGGTCATAGGTGAAGCCTTTTTGGGCATAATGCGTGCGGCCAGTCACTACTACTGGCAGCCCAGCCATAGCCATCTCCAAGCCAACCGTAGTGGTATAAACCAGGCCCACCGACGCCAGTTCAATCAGATCATAGGTGTTTATGGGGTCTTCCGGGCGCACCAGGTGAATATTTTCAGGCAAGCGGGCAAAGTTATCTTCAATCACTTCCACCATCGAAGTGCCATGGGTTTTCAGTTCTCCAGGATGCACCCGGATAACCAGCTGCGCGTTGGGCTTCTGCAGGAAGTAGCGGATGGTATCCACCACCCACTCTGCCATGGAATTGGTTATCTTTTGCCGTCCCAAAGTCAGGCTGTCACCGAGAACATTGGTTGGCAGCAGCACAATTGGCCGTTTATCAAGCCCTAGTCCTTTGGCTACCGTGCTGGCACCCTGTGAAGGCGCTGCCTGCCAGCGGCGGGCAAAATCACCCCAGGTGCTGGCACCTCTGCGGGAACTGAGCAGGTCATCCAGGGCCGTTTTGGCAGCTTCTGGCAAGGGCTGGTTGCCAAGAGCTTCCCAAAGGTCCCGGGTGTCGTGGCTCATAATCTCATCATCCTGCGCCAGCCAGATGCGTTCGCGCTGGTCCGCGAACTCAAAACTGACCGTGCGGATACCTTGCAAGCGCGCCATGCGGTATGCCACGCCCATTTCAAGGATGGTCCCGTTGGGCACAATTACGACATCGGGTTTGTTCTGTTTTAGCCAGGAGTAAATAGCCGCGCCAGCCATAGAGTCGCGCTGCAGTCGAAGGTTGTAAAGTGGGTCGCCTTCCTTGATTTCTTCAACTTGCTGGGTATACATGGTGTCATAGAATGCCACCTGCCGCACTGCCTCCAGTACTTCTGAAGGAAAGTCGCTCCAAGAGATTTGCTCTTTCATCTCATCAAGCAGGGGCACCACTTTCATGACCTTTTGCAGAGGTTCAAGGATTCCCTGGGCATAGAGGTCCTGACGTTTCAGGTCAAACTTGCTGATTTCTTTATCCCATTCCGCATAAGGCAGGTAGCAAAAGGTCACATGATGTCCCTGGCCGGCTAAGGCCAGTGCAATCAGCACAGCTTGTTCAATCCAATAGTGCAAGGTGGCAAAAATAAAGACTTGCTTTGCCTTTGGGTTATTGACTGCCAGCTGTTCAACATCCTTCACCGCCCCTTGTATCACCTGCGAAATACCTTCCAGTTTGAAATGGGAGGACCAGGTCTTATTTCTACCCTTGATATTCCAGTAAACCTGGGCGGCCAGGGCCGAATTCTTTAAAGGGTTGTTGCGCGAGTTAATTTTTTTCATTTATTCCGTTTTCTCTATTTGCCAATCTAGTACAGGGCGCACGGAACCCGGCCTTGGTTCCGGCCAATGTGTTCCGGCCCCGCCGGAAGCGTCCACGCTGAAGCTGAGTGCCTGGTCATCCTGAAAATACCGCCGTATACCATAAGAGCTGGCATTGATTCCCAGTACAAAGCGCCCCTCATTCAAGGTATGGGCCGGGATAACGCAGCGGCTGCGCCATGTACCAGCCTGGCGTACAGGATACTGACCAAAAGATTCTTCTGAATCCGTATCAAAGCTGGTAAACACGGGTTCACCCCGGGTGGTGTAAAGGTAATAGCCCACCCGCAAACCTGTTACCGCCTCTTCCAGGCGATACTCAATTTCAATGGTAATGGGGTCCACGCTGCGCACAGAATCTGAGACTGTGCCTTCTTTATCCAGTACGCGGATTCCCAGCGGCTGGAAGGGTTTGGTGTTCAAAGGCACTTCATCCGCCTCCCAGAAGCGCTCCCCCAACTTGGAAAGCCCGCGGTTGAGGTAAAAGTCCACTGCCTGCTCTGAAGGCCCCCGCATCAGTACCTGACCTTTGTCCAATACCAGGCACTCCTGGGTAAGGCGTTGGATCGCGCTCATGTTGTGGCTCACAAAAAGCACGGTGCGGCCTTCACCGGCCACATCGCTCATTTTACCCAGGCATTTTCGTTGGAAATCGGCATCGCCAACTGCCAGCACTTCATCCACTACCAGAATTTCAGGTTCCAAATGCGCAGCCACTGCAAAGGCCAGCCTCAGGTACATGCCGGATGAATAGCGTTTGACAGGTGTATCGATATATTGGCCGATTTCAGAAAAATCAACGATTTGATCAAAGCGCGAGTCGATTTCCTTCTTGGTCATTCCCAAAATGGCGCCATTCAGATAGATGTTTTCCCGTCCGGATAGTTCAGCATGGAAGCCTGTGCCAACCTCAAGCAGTGAACCAACACGCCCGCGCAGCTCCCCCTGCCCTTCGGTAGGGTCCGTAACCCGAGAAAGGATCTTTAGTAAAGTGCTCTTGCCTGCGCCATTGCGGCCGATAATTCCCAGAGCGGTACCTTTTTTTACTTCAAAACTGACATGCCGCAGCGCCCAGACATACTGGCTGGTCAAGTGCGGTGAGCGTTTACCGGATAATGCGTGGCCAAGTTTGGCAGTGCCATTGGTGATCACATCGCGCAAGGTATCAGACCGTTCAGCCACGCCGATGCGATAGCGCTTGCCAATATCCCTGATTTCAATGGAAAGGTCTTTTTCCATGCTCACACCACATCCGCGAAGGTTTTTTCCATCTTATGGAAGAAGGTCAGACCGCCTACAAAAAGCAGTAACACCACTCCAACCGAGATGGCCATCGTCCAATCCGGAGCTTTACCCCCCGTGAGTGCCCAACGGAAGCCATTCACTACCCCAACCATGGGGTTGAGATTAAAGATTAAGTTATTGATTGGGTCAGTGATGTTAATCGGATAGAGCACCGGGGTCAGGAATTGCCAGATTGAAGCCACAAAGGGCACCATTTGCTGCACATCCCGATACTGAACATTCAAGGCGCCAAACCACAAACCCACCGTCAGTGCTGCCAGCATGGCCAGCAGCGTGAAGGGGATAATCCAGAAGATGTTCAGTGTCAGCGGTACTTTGTAGAAAACCATGATGCCAAGCAGAATAACCAAGGTAATCAAAAAATCGACCAGCGCAGCTAATATGGATGCCACCGGGATGATAATGCGCGGGAAGTACACCTTGGTAAGCAGGTTGGCATTAGCGACCAGGCTGGTGCTTGAACGCGTCATTGAGTTGGAGAACAAGTGCCAGGGCAGGTAGGCTGCCATCATGAAAAGCGGATAAGGGATAGGTGTTTCAACATTTAGCGTGGTTGAAAACACGAAGGTGGTCACCAGCGCGGTAATCACCGGCTGCAGCACCGCCCAGGAAACTCCTAATACAGCTTGTTTGTAGCGCACTTTTATGTCGCGCCAGGTTAGAAAGTAAATCAACTCACGGTAGCGCCAGATTTCTTGCAGGTCGATGCCCATCCAACCCTTATTGGGTTTTAGAGTCACAACCTGGTTGTTGGAAGCGGTATTCTCAGTCAACATTATTTCCTGTTGGCCTCATACCAGGCGATGGTGCGTTTCAGGCCGTCCTCAAAATTGGTATGCGATTCAAAGCCAAAGTATTCTTTTGCCCGGCTGGTATCCAGTTTGCGGCGGGGTTGGCCGTTCGGTTTGCTGGTATCCCAACGAATAGCACCAGTGAAACCGGTAAATTTAGCCACCAATTCAGTAAGTTCTTTAATGCTGATTTCAAAACTCGACCCGATATTGACAGGTTCGGAGTCGTTATAGCGTATAGTAGCCAGGGTTATCGCCTCGGCCGCGTCTTCCACATAAATAAACTCACGGGTCGGGGAACCATCCCCCCAGGCCACTATTTCCGACTCACCAGCTTCGCGTGCATCCACGCATTTTTTAATCAAAGCTGGGATGACGTGTGAAGAGGCAGGGTTAAAGTTGTCACCTGGGCCGTAAAGATTAACTGGTAGCAGGTAAATGGAGTTGTAACCATATTGCTGGCGATAGCCCTGGGACTGCACCAGCAGCATCTTTTTAGCCAGTCCGTAAGGCGCGTTGGTTTCTTCCGGGTAGCCATTCCACAGATCTTCCTCTTTAAAAGGAATAGGCGTGTACTTGGGGTAGGCGCAGATGGTGCCGATGGCCACAAACTTTTCAATACCGCGCTGCCAGGCCTGGTGCAGCAGCTGTACGCCCATCATCAGGTTGTCGTAAAAGAACTCGCCGGGCTTTTCGCGGTTGGCACCAATGCCACCGACCTTGGCCGCTAGATGGATAACGATATCAGGCCGGGCATCATCGTAAAGGCGGGCGATGTCTTCGCTCTTTACCAGGTCGTATTCCGGGTAAGTGGGAATGAAGAGCTCCTTTGCACCATAATTGCGCAGCTTGGCTTGTAAATGCGAGCCCAAAAATCCGGCGCCGCCGGTGATGCAGATGCGTTTTGTTGAGAGATCTATAGAATTATCCATGTTATTCCTTGGTGGCGTCTATGTCTGATTGTAAATTCGCTTCATTGGGCAGTTTTAATGCAAGTTTCAAGCCGTCAATCTTAATAATTGGGCTGGAAGCATCCTCATTAATTTGGATTCCCTGTTCAAGGCAGGTCAGCAGGCATACTTCAGCAACTTCGCCATCGCCTTCAATTCTAACGGTATCCAGACCAAAAGACCGCAATTCGTCCAAGACCTTGCGGGTGCGCTGGCGGATCAAATTGTAGAGCGAAAAGGAGTTTTCAATATATTTTACGGTCAGGCTTGCCCGCAGGGCAATACCTTCCGCTGTCAGGATGTAGCGCAGCTTTTTGCGCTGCATGCGCTTGACCTTGACGTAACCTTTGGCCACCATGCGCTTGAGATGCCAGTTGACGGTGCCCACGGCTACACCCAACGTGTCTGCCAGGCTTGCCTGGCTGATATCCGGATCCTGTTCAATACTGTTGAGCAGCGTCAGATCGCGTTTTGATTCTTCGGCTAAAAGGTTAGTATCCATAAATCAATTTTTGAATTATAGATTTCAGTCGTCATTACGTCAAGTGAGCCAAAAGCCGGCTTATCTCCACTGTCAGCCTTAGGGCTGGCATCTGCTCTTAGCCGTTCCAAAATACGGGTAGTGTACCTTATAATTCACTGCAAGGAAAAACATGCACGGAATCGTCTCAGCTCTGCCCGCGCCATACGAACGCCTGGTCCTTGAACTCTGGGAGGAAATGGAAGCGCGTTTCGATGCCCGCTTTGCCCGTACCGCTCTCGTGCCTCACTTTACCTGGCAGCTTGCCATGGATGATTACATTCTGGAAGATCTGGTTCCCCAGCTGGATGCCTTCTGCAAGACTCTCAAGCCCATCAAAATTCACGTTAAAGGCGCAAGGCATTTCCCTGGCCCCATACCGACAATTTACCTGCGCATCTTTAAAAGTAAAACCTTGAAGGCTTTGCACCAAAGCCTGTGGGAAAGGTTTATTCCTTTTGCGCAAAGTTCAAACGACCTCTATTTCTCAGATACTTGGGTGCCGCATATCACAATCGTCCACAAAGATATGGCCCAGAAACATGTACAAGCAGCACTTAATCTATTAAATGAACGGCAAATCGATTGGCGCTTTGAAGTGGATAACTTGCTGATTTTGCATCAGGATCCTGACCAGATTGCCACTTTGGACTACCGCTTCAAGTTTGGGGAAGGCTTGGTCTACACGGCGCCCAAACCGAAAACCAGGCCAGCCTAATCTGATTGCAGTAAAACCGCCAATTTCTCTTTGAGCGTTATGGGTTCCACGTCTTCAAGCACAACTTCATCCAGGCCCAACCAATTCGCGTAAGCCCTGATTTCTTTAGCCAAACCCTTAGCCAGTGTTTCACCTGGCTTAACATTGTTTTCCAGCCTTAAAGTCATCACTTTCAGGATTTTTTCCTTGCGGAATGCCTTGGCATCCAGCGTGCCAACCAGGTCTCCCTGGTGCAGGATGGGCAGCAGGTAATAGCCCTTTTGCCGTTGCGCCTTGGGTACGTACACCTGGATGCGGTAGTCAAAATCGAAGAGCTCTTTCACCCGGGCGCGGTCAATCATCAGTGGGTCAAACATGGAAAGTACTTTTGTAGCATTAGCCTTCAATGCCCCTGTTTGTGCCTTTTCGTAGAGTTGTTTGTTTTCAGGATGAATAAACACTGCTTTCTTGAACCCGGTAATACCTGCAGGCAGCAATTTACCTTCATCTGCAAGTTCCCGGATGATCTTTTGACCATTAGGAAGGTAAGTTTGGCGGATAAGCCAGGCGTCGGTGGCTACTCCGAGTGATCTGGCTGCTTCCAGAAAGCGTGCTTTCCTGGATTCTTCCATGCTCAGTCCATCAGCCTCCTGCCAGCCCGTTAAGACGCGTTCGCGCAGGTCATAGACCCGCTGAAAGCCTTCCCGACGCACAATCATTAACTCTCCCCAATAAAATAGGGTTTCCAGAAGTATTTTTTCTTCCTTCCAGCCCCACCAGGGGCCAGCGCGCTCGCTCTTGAAATCTGAGGATTTTACTGCACCCTGCTTACGAATGTATTGCAGCATTTCAGCCAGTTGCTCCCTGTGTTCTTTGCCCCAGCTGCCAAAATATCCCTCGCGGCGTCGCCGTAGCATCTCAGGCCAGTAGATGGGAAAGTCTTCAATCGGCAGAAGGCACATGGCATGCGCGAAATACTCAAACAATTTGCCTTCATCATGCAATTCATTTAGCCATGCCGTGTGATAGGGCCCCAGGCGCGAGTAAAGGATGTGATGATGCGCCCTGGCAACCACGCTGATGGTATCCATTTGCAGAAAATTAATCTGGCGGATAACTCCCAACAGGTCACCTTTGCCAGCTTGCCTGCGGCGATTTTGCGCCAGGCCAAGCGTGTGCAGCATCAGGTTGCGAGCGTGCTGCAGCGGGATCTCGGGTAGTTTTTCCATCCCCTGATTTTAGCCCAATTGAGCCGGATTCTCTGTTTTGATAGGTTTTGAAAGGGATTTAATCCATTTTTCAACCCTTGAACTGATTTTTGATAGGCTTTGATAGTTACCAGCACGTAAACTTTGGGCTTGAAACCTTGAATTAGGAGTTTTGAAAAATGGAAGTTCCACGCTATTGGCGTTTGAAGAAACAACGTTATGCCCTGCAGGGCGAAACCTGCCCGCATTGCGGCATTAAGATTTTCCCCCCGCGTGATATCTGCCCTGAATGCGGCGGTGAAGCCAAAACACCCTTTGTCTTTAGCGGGCAGGGTGAGGTTTATTCCTATACCCATATGAGTTCCGCCCCCGCTGGCTTTGAAGAGCAGGCTCCCTATACTTTGGCCCTGGTCAAATTAGCTGAGGGCCCGGTGGTGGCTGCCCAACTGACCGACCTGGGGCAAGAACATGTGCACATCGGTATGCCGGTGGAAATGGTCACCCGCAAGATCAAGAACGATGGCGACGAGCGCGGCATGATTGTCTACGGCTACAAATTCCGCCCCTTGATGAAGTAA
>WOZB01000162.1 GCA_011620445.1 Anaerolineaceae bacterium
AACCCAGCCTGTTGTCTCGCCTTAATCGCGCTTTATTTCTTCTTTTTTGCTTTCAGAAATTGCCGGATCTTTTCAACGATCATATCGGTCATTTTTTTGGTTTGAGCTTTTTTGAGTCGGATTTCTTTAAAGCGGGAGCAGCTTTTTTCTTTACATCTTTCTTTACGGCGTCAACCTTGGCTTTGTTGCTCTTTTTGGCAGCATCCACCGCTTTCTTGAGATCCTTTTTGGTAGCGCCGGCCTTGGCCGAAGCCGCCTTGGCGGTTTTCTTTACCTTGATGTTGATGTCTTTGGCGCCTTTCTTAGCATCTTTTTTTTCTTTTTTGGCGGTAGTCTTAGCATCTTTGGCAGCTTTTTTGACATTCTTGTCAATCTCTTTGCCAGTTTCTTTTAGGTCTTTCTCGATTTTGGTGTCCATTTTTCTCCTTTTATCACTAAACAAGCTTTGATTAATTTTAATCGCGATTCGACGAGAGAAAAATTTTGTATGGACTCTCAGGCGGCCTGTATTGCCAGGGCTAACGCTCCGTAAAGGCCGGCAATCCCCTGCAGCCCACTGGGCACGATGTAGGTATCAATATCCCTTAGCATGGCAGGGATTTGCAGATAGCCATTGAGCAGCTTGAGGAATTCAGCACGTACAAGAGGGAAGAGATGCTGCTGTGCCATCACCCCGCCGCCCAGGATAATGCGCTCAGGGGCTAGCATGAGAGCGGTATTGACCAGTGCCAGCGCGATGTAATGCGCTTCCAATTCCCAGGCCGCGTGGTCGGCTGGCAACTCATAAGCTTTTCGGCCCCAGCGTGCTTCAATGGCCGGACCGCTGGCCAGACCTTCAAAACAATCCTGGTGGAATGGGCAAACCCCGGGGAAGGGATCTTGCGTGTAGTTGTGCGATAAAAAGGCGTGCCCCATTTCAGGATGCATAAGCCCGTGAATCAGCCTATTTTCGGCGATTGCGCCGCCGCCTATTCCTGTTCCAATTGTGTAGTAAATGAGGTTTTTTAGCCCTTTTCCGGCGCCCCAGAGCGATTCTGCCAGCACGGCGCCGTTCACATCAGTGTCAAAAGCCACTGGAATACTTAAAGCATCGGCAAAGGGGCTTACCAGGTCGGTGTTAGCCCAGCCGGGTTTGGGGGTGGCCAGGATTTTTCCGAAATCGTGGGAGCCTGGCCGGGGGTCCAGCGGGCCAAATGAGGCGATGCCCAGGGCGGAAAGGGGCCCGAGCTGCGCTTGGGCAGTCTGGAAGAAATTAAGGCAGTTGGCGATGGTCTCGGAGGGACTTTGGCAGGGGAAGCGCGCTTCGCGGAGGATCCTGAGGTCGGCGTCGATAACGGCGCAGATGAACTTGGTGCCGCCGCCTTCAACAGCGCCGTAGAGTTTTTTATCCATTTCCACCTCCGCCTTTAATTTTAGCCGATTCAAGATGTGAGGGATAGATGCATTATTCCTGACTGATGCCTGTCGTCCTCTGAGCTTCTCTTGCGAAGGATCTACTAATTTTGGTTTCCAACTGGAAGATGCTTCGCTGCGCTCCATGACAAATGGTTTGACATTGCTCAAAAGGACAAATGGTTTGACATTGCTCAACATGACAAATAGTTTGACCTTGTGGTTTGGCCGTCCAGTCCGCGTCCAATCTATACCTTGTGAACACTGGTGTGGCAGCCATCATCAACGCACTGCCACGATTTCTACCAATATTGCGCCTTGACAAGAAGACCAACTACTAATACGATAAATATCGAAACAAAAAGTATTATAATAATTAGATAGATTTAGGAACACTATGACTGATTACGAAGAAAAAGCTAAATATTTCAGGGCACTTGCAGAGCCTTCGCGCCTGAAGATCCTGGCGGCCCTCATTGAGAAGCCGATGTACCTCGAACTTCTGGCTGAGCGCCTCAACCTGGCTGCTTCCACCACCTCTTTTCATCTAAAAAAACTGGAAGAGGCTAGAATTATCAAATCTAAGCGCGAGCAGTTTTACACCGTCTACCAACTTATTCCTGAAGCACTTCAAACCCGCGTTTTTGACCTGGTCAAGCAGCCTGAAAGCGCCATGCAAGCACAGAACGCACAGGATCAGGCTTACCGGCAAAAGGTATTAAGCACCTTCTTTGTGGATGGCAAGTTGGTCAAAATTCCGGTACAGCTAAAAAAGCGCATGATTGTGCTCGAGGAGCTCGCCAGCAAGTTTGTGCCAGGTCAGCCTTACCCTGAAAAACAGGTGAACCTGATTCTGGCTGATTACAATGACGATTTTTGCACGCTGCGCCGCGAAATGATCGGTGAAGGTTTGCTCAACCGTCAAGATGGCGTATACCTCCGGCCGAAAGTGAACTAAACCGTCACTATAAGATTGCCCGTGGGATGCCCTGCCCGAGTCTTGTCATTACAAGCCGCTTGTGCGGTGGATGAGGGATCCAAGTTGAAGTTTTTGGGGCTAAAATGAGCCCACCGATCTGCCAGATGAAGATGTTCTATCTTTGGTTATTCTGAGCGCAGCGAAGAATCTTCTAGAAGAGATTTGCTCCTAGCAGATCCTTCGCAAATGGGGCTCAGGATGACAAAAATGAGGGAGGGAACGCAAAAGATGCTTATACCTACCCTACGGAAATCATTAAAGCCGGGTGGAGCGGACCTTCGGTCCAGCCCTCACCTCTACGCCAGATTAAATCAGATTGCTTAATCTCTCGCGCTTCCTGCAGTGGCGGGAAGTAGAGGTAGAGGCCGTCGCAACGCCTCCCCGAGTTTATCATCCTGAAGCGCAGCTGAAGGATCTTTGTTTTTCCATTGAATGATTGGTTTGTAAGCAGCGATTACTAAAATTTCTTGCGGTGCAAGTCAGGATTGTTAAGATACCTCGCCAAACGGTTTGCAGCTGGAAGACCCTTCGGCGAAGCCTCAGGGTGACAAGATATTAGGATCTCTTTCTTTTCGTAGGAGCAACCTGCACTGTTTTGTGAAGTCTACCCGAAGAAACTATAAGTCGGGCGCAGCATACCTCTGATCCAGCTTGCAGCCCTAGGCCAGATCAATTCCGATTGCGTGCAACTGGAAGACCCTTCGGTGAAGCCTCAGGGTGACAAAAAAGGTGAGTAAGCCTGACATGCTCGGGCTGGAGGTGCTCATGTTCATACCCGTCCAGTTTATGGCTAGCACAGGCGGTAGGCACGGACGGCACTATTGGCAAATTGTTAACTTGAAATCTCTCGGTCCATGTTTGTATAATATAAACAGGTGGACCCCACGTGGGTACCCCGCGAGAGACACAACGGTCTGACTGCGAGAAGGACTTAGATCCTATGATGACCAAGCAGTTGTGTCTCTCTATTTTTTTCCCCAAGCCCCAATAGTTTCAGTTGGAAACGCGAAAGATTATTGAATTATTAGTCGGGAACGCCTATATGCGTTCCAGATTGAAATGCCAAAGGCCGGCATGCTTTAAAACCGGCCTTCACAAAATCTTGACCCTGAAATTTAATGCTTATCAGACCCCAGATCATCAGGCAATTTAGTGCTTGGCCCACCATGGCTTTGACCTTGGGTTGTAATATCAGGCTTTAACCACAAGAATTGATAGGGTTCAAGTTGTAAATCACCCGAATTGTAGATCTTTCCCGTCAGCATGTCGGTAAAGCATGCGTAATCTTCAGAAAGCCAGCCATTCACTACTTCCGGGCTTAAATTGTTGACAACCAAGAGCTCCTGGCCCGCGTAACAGCGCGCATAGGCGGCAACTTTTTTATCATATTCGAATTGTTTCCAGATAAATTCCCCAAGCCCAAAAATTTCACTCTGCTTGCGCACGGCAATCAAATGCCGCACCTGGTTCAAAATTGAGTCCGCCTCTGCTTCCTGCGTGGCTACATTGACCACTTCGTACCCATACACCGGGTCGGCGATCACCGGGGCATACAGCTTGTCCGCTGGTGCATCTGAAAAACCGGCATTTTCGCTTGAATCCCATTGCATGGGGGTGCGCAGGCCGTTGCGGTCGCGCAAATTAATGTTATCTCCCATGCCGATTTCGTCGCCGTAATACAAAAATGGCGAACCCATCATGGTCAGCAGCAGGGAGTGCATCAGCAGAATCCGGCGAGGGTCGTTCTCAAGCAAAGGTGCCAGGCGCCGGCGGATGCCCAAGTTCAGCTTTTGGCCGGGCTGCGGGGCATAATGCTTCCACATCCACTCGCGTTCTTCAATCGTCACCATTTCAAGCGTTAATTCGTCATGGCAGCGCAAAAAAGTTCCCCACTGACAACCTGTCGGTAAAGTGGGCGTACGTTCTAAAATGCCTTGAATCGAACTGGTGTCTTCCTTTGCCAGCGCCATAAAAAGGCGCGGCATCAGCGGGAAGTGGAAGTTCATGTGCATTTCATCGCCATCACCAAAGTATTGGATCACGTCCTCCGGCCACATATTGGCTTCAGAAAGCAGCAGCGTGCCGGGTTTGTAGGCGTCCACGAACTGCCGCACTCTTTTCAAGTACGCGTGCGTCTCAGGCAAATTCTCGCAGGAAGTGCCTTCGCGTTCAAAGAGGTAGGGTGGGGCATCCACTCGTAAACCGTCTACCCCCTGGTCCAGCCAAAAGCGGATGATATTCAACATAGCCTGCTGGACGGCGGGGTTATCGTAGTTCAAATCCGGTTGACTGCTGAAAAAGCGGTGCCAGAAGTACATACCGCGCTTTTCGTCCCAGGTCCAGTTGGATTTTTCCGTATCGGTAAAGATAATACGCACACCCTTGTACTTCTGGTTGGTTTCCGACCAGACGTAATAGTCTTTATAGATCTCAAAATCAGGGTGGGAAGGGTCCCGTGAAGCCTCGAACCAGGGGTGCTGGTTGCTGGTATGGTTGGGAATGATTTCAACGAGGATGCGCAATTCACGTTTGTGCGCCTCAGCCATAAGGGTTTGGAAGTCTGCCATGCTGCCGTAAGCCGGGAAGATATCGGTAAAATCTGAGACGTCATACCCGTCATCGTTCAAAGGTGAGGGCATGATCGGCAGCAGCCAGATGGCATCCACCCCCAGATCTTTCAGGTAATCCAGTTTTGAGATCAGCCCAGGCAGATCACCCCAACCATCGGCGTTGCTGTCCTTGAAAGCGCGCACATTCAGCTCATAAAATATGGCTTTTTTATACCAGAGCGGGTCATTTTCCATCTTCAAAACTCTCCTCAGCCTGCATTCAACGTGTAATAATTTGTCATTTTGAGATGCACGTCAAATCTACCTTTAATCTAAAGTTGACGCCCTTGAATAGGTCCCAATTAAAGGTCAGGCGGGAACAAGTCCCGCCTGAGTGAAAACAACAACGAATCTATCCTTTTACCGAGCCGGCCAGCATCCCGCGCACAAAATACTTTTGCAGCCCGAGGAATACCGCCAGCGGCAATACCATGCTCACAAAGGCTGCTGCTGTCATCAAATGCCAGTCCTGGCCTTTTTCCCCGACCAGGGAAGCCACCGCGTAAGTGACCACTTGGTTTTCGCCACCTCCCAAAAAGACCAGTGCTACCAGGTAGTCATTCCATACCCAAAGGAACTGGAAGATGGCAAAACTGGCCAGTGCCGGTACAGAAAGCGGCAAAATCATGCGCACAAAGATGGTGAAGTTTGACGCGCCGTCGATGTAAGCCGACTCAAGCAATTCCCGCGGCAGGGTGCTGATGTAGTTGAACAGCAAATACGTGGCCAGCGGTAACCCAAAACCGGTATGCGCCAACCAGATCCCAAGAAACGTGCCATTCAGCCCCAGCTTCACGTAATCCTGCAGGATGGGTATCAGCGCAATCTGTAATGGCACCACCAAAAGCGCCACCACCACCGAGAAGATAATATTCCTACCTGGGAAGTTCAGCCAGGCAAAGCCAAAAGCGGCAAAAGCCGCAATCAGGATGGGGATGATGGTCGCCGGGATGGCTACCGCCAACGAGTTCAGGAAGGCTCGGCTGAGGTCGTTGCCTTTGCGTGTGATGGTCTGGCCATTGCCGTCGATGTAGGTGATGGTTTTTCCGGTCAGCACATCCTCATAGTTCTTGAGATTAAACCCCGTGGCAAAGCCCACCCACTCTTTTGCCGAGACGGTCAATTTGCGTGTGCGGCGGTTTCCAAACCACTCCAGGTAGCGGCCATCGGGCATGGTCACCCCTTGCCGCCACTCTTCAAAGGTGTGCGTAACGCCGTCAATGGTAATGGGACCGCTTACATCCACATCTGCGGGCAGGATGATTTCACCGCTCTGCACATATTGCTTGTGGGGAAAGACCGTCCACCACCCAGATTGGAAAATGTCCGTACTCGGGCGGAAGGAGGTAATCAAAATGCCGAGAATCGGGACCAACCAGATCACGCAGATAACGATGAGAATTAGATTGACCAGCAGACTTGAGCGGCCTTTTTGAGCTTTATAACTCTTCGCAGCCATCAGAACCCCTTCCTTCCGCGGTTGAATTCACGCAGATTGTTGATAATCACTGGCAAGACCAAGATCAATAAGACCACGGCAATCGCCGAGGCCCTTCCCGCGTGGTTATAAGTGAAGGACTGCAGGTAAAACTCGTTGGCAATCACATTCGTCTGGTTATTTCCACCGGTCATCACTCGCACGATATCGAATGTCTTCAAGCTGAAGATCACGACTGTGGTCGTCACCGTTATCAATGTGCCCTTAATGTAAGGCACGATCACACTCCAGAAGGCATTCCACTCGCTGGAACCGTCAATCCTGGCAGCCTCCAAAAGTTCTGAAGGCACGCCCTTGATGGCTGAGGAAAGGATGACCATGGCATAACCGGTTTGCAGCCAGATCATGATCACAATCAGGAAGAAATTGTTCCACGGTGGTATGTTCAGCCAGGGTTGTGGCGTCCCTCCCAATCCGGTGATGATGGCATTGATCAGGCCAATTTCATTGATGCCGTAACCAGTGCCTTTATAGGTATAAACGAACTTCCAGATGACGCCTGCACCCACAAATGAAATCGCCATGGGTGTGAAGATGATGGATTTATAAAGCACTTCCGCCTTGGTGCGGTCGGCCAGGGTGGCAATCAGCAAGCCCAAACCCACGCTGAAAGATGTTCCAAAAACCAACCAAAGCAGGTTGTTGCGGAAGGTTTCCAACATGCGTTTGTCTGTAAAGGCGAAAATGTAGTTTTCTAAACCGACGCTCTCCCTGCCTAAAGAGTCTCTAAAGCTAGCCGTCAAAGAACGAAAAACTGGCACAGCCAAAAACCAGCCCATCAGCAGGACGGCAGGGCCGATAAAAATAAGCGGCTGCAGAACTCTGGCCGCGTTGCGCGGCAATTGCTCTACCAGCCAGTTGAGCACGGTATAAAGTAATGCCACGCCTCCCACCCCCCAGAGGATGGCAACCGGAATCTGGACAATCTGTGGAGCATTATTCGCGCTTAGGAAGTTGTACCCCCACCAAAGGATAAAAGCCGTTCCACTAACAATGACAATTCCAAGGAGGATCTTCCCAAGAACGCTTGAAAGGAAACCAGTTTTTCCTTCTTGATCAGGCTTGACATTCATTGGTTCAACCGTCATGCTGACCTCCGATTTTCTGGAGACCTGAAGGGCAGTATTGCCTGCCCTTCAGGTAAATCCTTATGCTGCTTAAGACACAGCCCTAAAACAGTTTACTTGGGCCAGGAGGCGTCGATAGCCTGGAGGGCTTCCTGGCGGGTGATTGACCCTGAGACGTAATCGGTCATGTATTTCCAGAAGGTACCAGCGCCGACGGCACCTGGCATCATGTCAGAGCCATCAAAGCGGAAGGTGGTGGCATTGCGGATGGTTTCAGCGACACCGCGGGTAACGGGATCTTTGTACCAATCCAGGCTGGCATCGTTATGGACGGCAATGGCGCCGCCATTTTCGACCCAACCCTTAAGGGACTCGCCGGTTGAGAAGTACTGGAAGACAGCACGCACTTCGGGGCGGTCGTTGAACATGGCATAAATGTCACCAGCGCCGAGGACGGGTTTGCCGTAAGCGGGATCAATCGGGGGCAGATAGAAGAAGTCATAATCGACACCAGCCACAGCTTCCGCGGGGAAGAAGGTGGTGACGAAGTTGCCCTGGCGGTTGAACCAGCACTTGGGCGGGTTCTCGAACATGGGTTTGGGGGCATCGCCGAAGGAGATGGTGGGGATGGCTTTGCGGCCGCCGAAGACATAGGCGTCATTGAACCAAATTTCTTCAATGGCATCGAGGGCTTTATTGACCTCTGGTGAATCGAAGGGGAGCTCACCCTTGACCCACTTGTCGTAGGCCTCCGGGGGAGCAACGCGCAGGAGGACATCCTCGATCCAGTCGGTCATGGTCCAACCAGTGGCGGCACCAGACTCGATGCCGATGCACCAGGGGGTATCACCATCGCTGGCAATATCTGCGGTGAGGGTCATCATTTCTTCCCAGGTGGTGGGAACTTTGTAACCGGCCTCATCGAAGGCTTTCTTGGGATAGAAGACGAAGGACTTGCCATTGGCGCGGGCCCAAATGCCTGCGGTCATGGGTTTGCCGTCCTGGTCTGGGAGCATGGCAAGGTTCTGCCAGGCTTGAGAGTAGTTGGTCTTGATCCAGTCAGGATTGATGACGGTTGAGGCATCGATAACGAAACCCTTCTGGGCAGCCACGGCTAGCAGGCCGGGCTGTGGGAAGTCAACGATATCGGGTCGGTCGCCGCCTTCGAGACGGATGTTGATGGAGGCTTCGAACTCTTTGGAGCCTTCATATTGAATGTCAATGCCAGTGGCTTCTTCAAAGGCCTTGATGGACTCTTCAAAGACAACGGCATCCTGGTCGGTGAATGGGCCAGACATCTTGACGACGGTGCCCTTCAACTTGCCAGCATAGGCATCCACCAGTTCCTGGCCAATATCGGCCGGGTCGGTGGCTACAGCGGCAGCCGGTTTCAATTCGGCTGGCCAGGAGGCGTCGATAGCCTGGAGGGCTTCCTGGCGGGTGATTGACCCTGAGACGTAATCGGTCATGTATTTCCAGAAGGTACCAGCGCCGACGGCACCTGGCATCATGTCAGAGCCATCAAAGCGGAAGGTGGTGGCATTGCGGATGGTTTCAGCGACACCGCGGGTAACGGGATCTTTGTACCAATCCAGGCTGGCATCGTTATGGACGGCAATGGCGCCGCCATTTTCGACCCAACCCTTAAGGGACTCGCCGGTTGAGAAGTACTGGAAGACAGCACGCACTTCGGGGCGGTCGTTGAACATGGCATAAATGTCACCAGCGCCGAGGACGGGTTTGCCGTAAGCGGGATCAATCGGGGGCAGATAGAAGAAGTCATAATCGACACCAGCCACAGCTTCCGCGGGGAAGAAGGTGGTGACGAAGTTGCCCTGGCGGTTGAACCAGCACTTGGGCGGGTTCTCGAACATGGGTTTGGGGGCATCGCCGAAGGAGATGGTGGGGATGGCTTTGCGGCCGCCGAAGACATAGGCGTCATTGAACCAAATTTCTTCAATGGCATCGAGGGCTTTATTGACCTCTGGTGAATCGAAGGGGAGCTCACCCTTGACCCACTTGTCGTAGGCCTCCGGGGGAGCAACGCGCAGGAGGACATCCTCGATCCAGTCGGTCATGGTCCAACCAGTGGCGGCACCAGACTCGATGCCGATGCACCAGGGGGTATCACCATCGCTGGCAATATCTGCGGTGAGGGTCATCATTTCTTCCCAGGTGGTGGGAACTTTGTAACCGGCCTCATCGAAGGCTTTCTTGGGATAGAAGACGAAGGACTTGCCATTGGCGCGGGCCCAAATGCCTGCGGTCATGGGTTTGCCGTCCTGGTCTGGGAGCATGGCAAGGTTCTGCCAGGCTTGAGAGTAGTTGGTCTTGATCCAGTCAGGATTGATGACGGTTGAGGCATCGATAACGAAACCCTTCTGGGCAGCCACGGCTAGCAGGCCGGGCTGTGGGAAGTCAACGATATCGGGTCGGTCGCCGCCTTCGAGACGGATGTTGATGGAGGCTTCGAACTCTTTGGAGCCTTCATATTGAATGTCAATGCCAGTGGCTTCTTCAAAGGCCTTGATGGACTCTTCAAAGACAACGGCATCCTGGTCGGTGAATGGGCCAGACATCTTGACGACGGTACCCTTCAACTTGCCAGCATAGGCATCCACCAGTTCCTGGCCAATTTTAGCAGGGTCAAAACTGAGTGCCGGTGTGGCAGGTTCAGCGGCAGGGGCTGCAGTGGGTTCGACTACGGGAGCCTTGGTTGGCTCAACCACCGGGGCTTGAGTTGGAGCAGCAGTTGGGGTAGCACAAGCCCCCAACAGCATCGCGATAACGATCACTACGGATAGGATCGGCCAAACAAACTTCTTTCTTTTTTGCATTCTTACTCCTTTTTTGTTCGAAATTTGACTTGATCAATGACTAAGAGGTATTTTGCCTTAACGATTGGTTCCCTCCTTCTCCTTTGTGGAATTGCGGACGATAAGCTCAGTCTCAAGTAGGATGTTCTGTTTGGGTGAGACTTTATCCGTCAGCAGTTCAAGTAAAAGCTGACAGGATTGGCGTGCAATTTCGGCTGCAGGCACCCGGATGGTTGTGAGCGGTGGGTTGGCAAATCTTGCGAGCGGAATATCATCATGCCCGACGAAGGAAAGATCGCCAGGGATATCGAGGCCAGCTTCGCGTGCCGCTTCCATCGCTCCAAAAGAGATGTTGTCGCTGGCGGCGAAGACGGCGCTGAATTCATGCTTGGATTTCAGCAGCGATTGCATGGCTTTGTATCCCGATTCGGCATCGAAGTCACCAAAACGCACCAGGGATTCATCTATGCTGACCCCTGCAGCTGCCAGGGCCTGTTTATAGCCGCGCAACCTTTGAGTAGCCGAGGAATATGGCAATTGCGCATCCGTGATGCAGGCGATTTGTCGGTGGCCGAGTTTGAGCAGGTGGTTTACCGCCTTGCGGGCAGAGGCCGCATTGTCGATATCCACAGAATTCAGCTGGCTATTGGGTACGGTGCCCATCAGCACAACGGGGATGTCTGCGTCCTCAAGTACTTTGAGGCCGGTGTCATCATCGCGGGAGATGGTGAGGATCATGCCGTCAATATGTTTCGATCCGGTGAGCTTGTGGTAAGTTTGCAGCTGTTGGCCGGGTTCCACCCATTCAATCAGCAGGCTAATGCCAAAAAGTTTGACAGAATCGAGTAAACCGCCGATCAGTTGCGGGAGGAAGACGTCTGAGCTGATGTAGTGCGTGTCGCGGGTCATGATCAGGCCAATGGCCTTGGCCTGGTTGGAGGCCAGCGCGCGGGCGGAGGCGTTGGGCACATACCCCAGCTTGGCTGCGGCGTCGTGTACTTTTTGTTGGGTTTCCGGGCGGATGGAGAAGCGGGTGTCGTTATTTAGCACGAAAGAAACGGTGGTTCTGGAAACTCCCGCCAGGTCTGCAACATCTTGACTGGTAATTCTTCGTTCAGCCAAAGTACTCTCCTGGATGAATGCTTAGGTGTATTAACGCGCGTTAATTTATATTGATAGTATAGCAAGAGGCTTTGAATGAGTCAAGAGATAGATAAATAGTTAAGAAAGGATTAAGGATACTCAATATCTTTTCCTTGATTTAGATTCTTGCCCGCCTTGTTTTCTTGCCCAACGGTGGAGAAATTTGGTCTGGTGCAGCAGCTGATTTTTGAGTTTTTTCTAGCCTTTTTTGTACTTTGGAACACATAAAGGTATCTCGCGTTTATCTTGCACGAGCTCCTATGAGC
>WOZB01000120.1 GCA_011620445.1 Anaerolineaceae bacterium
CTAATCAATTCAGATTAAGTTTTAGTAAGCCTTCCCTCCAGTCAAGTGGCACCATAAGTTCCACTTGACTGGAAAAAGGCGGTAATCACGAACAATAAAAGAAGGATAATTTCCAGGTATAACTATGGCTTTATTAGAGGTAAAAAATCTAAGCATTTCTTTTTCTGGAATTAAAATTCTGCATGACATCAACTTCTCTGTTAATGAAGGTGAGATAAACTGCCTTTGCGGCGAAAATGGAGCTGGCAAGAGTACCCTTGTCAAGGTGTTATCGGGCATTTATTCTGACTATACTGGCGAGATTTACTTTCAGGATCAAAAAGTTTCGCTGCTGATGCCGACAGATTCTGTCAAGAAGGGGATTTTTGCTGTCCAGCAGCATCGCGACCTTGCCCCCTCGCTTAATGCCGTCGAGAACATGTTCCTTTCCAATGAGATATACGTTGGAAAAAGCAAGCAGCGCCTCGACTTCAAAAAAATGCGTGCTCTGGCCCAGGAATACATCAATAAATTTAACATTGACATCAATCTGGATGTTCCTGTCAGGGATCTTAAAGTTTCGGAGCAAGGGATTATTGCTATTTGCAAGGCTCTTGTTAGAGACTGCAAACTTCTTCTGATCGATGAGGCTTCGGCTCCTTTGGATGACGAGGAAAGACGGGCTTTGTATGCTTCTTTGCAGAATTTGGCCAAAGAAGGCACTGCCATCGTCTACATTACCCATCACCTGGATGAAATTTTCAAAATCGGCAACACCGTCACGGTTCTGCGCGATGGACGAAACGCGGGTAAGTTCCTTGTTTCAGAAATTGACAAGCCCAAACTTATCGCGGCAATGACAGGCGACGTAAAACTTTATTCACGTAGCCTCGAGCAGAAGAAAGTACTTTCTGACGAGAACGTGCTTGAAGTGAAAAACCTGACAGTCAAGGGACTGAACAATATCAGCCTCTCCGTCAAACGAGGAGAAATTTTGGGCATCGCAGGCCTGGAAGGCTCAGGAAAGAACCTGATTGCCCTTTCTTGCTTTGGTTATAACAAAATTCAGGATGGCGAGATCATTCTGAAAAACAAGAAAATTCATCTTAAGTCTCCCATAGATGCCATTAGAAACAATATTGGTTTGGTTCCGGACAACCGCAAGGAAGCCGGCCTTGTGTTTAGTAAAGACATTTCTGACAACATCATCATTACTTATCTTAATAAGTACAATCAACAACTCATCTCAACTGCTGAAACAACAAAAATAGCGCGCAATTATATCAACAAGGTACGCATCAAATGTGTAGGCCCTTCGCAACTTGTGGAATACCTTTCGGGTGGCAACCAACAAAAAGTGCTCGTCTCCAAATGGCTGCAATCCAATGTGGATGTGCTCTTCATGAACGAACCTACAGAAGGTATTGATGTTGCAGCCCGGGCAGATCTCTATCAAATCTTCCGCGAATTAGCCCAGGAAGGTAAAGCTATCATCATTACCACCAGTGATATTGATGAGTTACTTGAACTCTCAGACCGGATCATTACCATGGCCAGTGGTGAGATTGTGAATGAATATAGTATCGAACAGGCAGACAAGCAGGTTATCCTGGCTGACATTCTGATTTCCGCCTGATCATGGTCATGAAAGGGAAATTACCAATGACCTCAGCTGCAATTAAAAAATTTTTATCGACCAATTCTTTACTCCTCATCGTAATTGCGCTTTTTTCCTTTACCAGCATCTATAACCCCAACTTCCTCAGCACGATCAACCTGAGCGGCATGCTCATCCAGATAGCTTACATGACTTTTCTGGCCATGGGCTTAACTTTTGTCATTTTGACAGGCGGTATTGACCTTTCCATTGGTGCCGTCAGCAGTCTTTCAACTGTAATCATCGCCTATTCCCTCAAGAATTTCTTCATCGTCAATAATACTGTTACCATCATTGTGGGCGTGATTCTGGTCCTGGCTGCTTGTTTTGTGATTGGCCTGATCAACGGGTTCTTCATCGCTGATCTAAACTTCCCTCCCATTATTGTCACTCTTTGTATGACCTGGATTGCCACTGGTTTGGGCAATACAATCATTAGAGGAACGCCAATCGCGCTAAAAATTCCGGAATTTCGGAAGATCCTTTCCCTTAAGATTGGCAACCTGGTGCCAGTAACCTTCATCATCGCCATGGTGGTGCTGGCCATTCTGATCTGGGTGCTGGCAAAAACACGCTTTGGCCGCCAATTTTACGCCGTTGGCTCCAGTTCTTACGCCTCCTTTATTTCCGGCATGAATGTCAAACTGGTTCTGCACAAAGCCTACATCATTTCCGCGTTGTTCGCGGGTGTGGCAGGGCTCTTCCTGGCTGCTAACGTAAACTCTGGTTACGCCACTGCAGCCCAAAGCTGGGAACTCTACTCCATTGCCGCTGTGGTAATGGGTGGTGTCTCGCTGAATGGCGGCGAAGGCAGCATACTGAATGCTTTCTATGGGGTCATTATCCTGCGCATCCTCAATAAACTGGTTGT
>WOZB01000049.1 GCA_011620445.1 Anaerolineaceae bacterium
AGAGCTCAACATCTTCAGCGGTGGAGAATTTATCGTGGTTGATGGCCAAAGCAGACTTATCGCCTAAGAATCTGGACTGGACGTTGGCGCTCACAGCAGAACCGTCTGTAAGTTTGCAGCGCCGATAACCCCATTTATCAGGGCGACTGACCTGAGGTTCTCCCTCGAATGGAATATCATTGAAAGCGGATAGATTGGCCATCCAGGATTCCCAGGTTGCTAAAACTGCGTCCGTGTCTCCCGGCAGGGTGCGGCTGACGGTGACGCTGAAAGCGCCATCGCTGCGCTGCCCGGGCATGCGCCTGCCTATGTGTTGCTCATAAAGCACGGTTACCCCCTGCGCCCACCATTCAGGGCTGGTAAACCGGTCGCGCTCGTTAATGAGGCGTAATGCCTCGCGGGTAATGGCAGCGTGGTCAAGCGATTTTACGGGATCAAGAAGGTCTTACCAATCCTGCCAGAGAATGCCGGAACCAGTTTCAATAGATTTGTTTTTGCTGGCATCGGTCATAAGAGGGCTTCCACCACTTTACGGATTAGGTCCAATGGCAGGGGTTCATCCAAAGAAAACCAAATTGAACCCTTGCCGTGCACGTAGGGTTTGAGAGCGGCCTGGAGTGAAGGGTCCGCGGGCACCGGGTAGATGGTCACGTGGTCCTTGAAGCCGGAGATAAAGACTTTGCCTCGTTTGGCATCAGTTTTGTAACCCAATATGCCGTAACTGAGGACCTCCTCTGCGTTGGGCAGCAGGCTGCGCACAAATTCTCGCAACTGGTCAAAGCGAGGCCGGGCAGCAGCCGGCACCTGCTTGACGTAATCCTCAATGGAAGTGGCTCTTGCCTGGGGGGCAGCCTGACTCTGCCAGGAAGTCTCCAACATTTCTTTTAGAACAGCAAAATCAACATCGCTGAGCTTGTTGATGTAAAGGCATCCGACGCTGGTTTTGTACTTGCCCAAACGGTTGAGCTGGTCGGCGTAGTTGTCGAAACCTTCAAAATAAAAAGTGATGGAGGCTTTGCGGGGGCTGAAGGCCAATTGGGGCATGTCGCCTTCACGGCCGGTTTCGTAGCGATAGTGCTTTGTGCCAAAACCGATGATGGAAGGCCCCCAAAGCACAGGCGGCAGGGCCGAGATGCTCTGCATGAGGGCAATGAGCGTTTCGGCTTCTGCGCGGCGCGAAGGAGTGAGACCGGAAAGGAAATCCGCGATCGAGGCGCTAGTTGGAAGGGTCTTATTCTGAGAAGCACTGGTCATGGAAAGCCACCTTTCTGCATATTTGGCCCGATGAGGGCAAGATGAAAAGATTATATAAGACGGGTTTGGCTTTTACAGCCAGTGTAGAGTGCGCTAACGGGTAGGACCGGGGCGACTCTGGGTTTTAGCAGGCAAATGCACCTGCACCAAAAGGACTGCAGCGGCTACCAGGGCACAGCCCAGCAATTCACGAGGGGTCAGGCGTTCGTGCAGGAGCAGAACGCCGAAGAAGAGGGCAAACACGGCTTCGAGGCTGAGGATTAAGGCTCCGATGGCAGGTTTGACGGTCTGTTGACCGATGACCTGCAGGGTGAAGGCAATGCCAACGACGACAGTGCCGGAGTAGATTACCGTCCACCATGGCAGGGAAAAAGCCGGGGCTTGCAGTCCTTCGATGAAAATGGCTATCAGGCTGGCGATGAAGGCTGTGACGAAAAACTGGCCGCAAGCCAACTTTAGGCTGTCTACCCGGGCTGAGAAATGGTCGATGAGCAGAATATGGCAAGCCCAAACAATGGAGCCAGCGAAGATGGTAAGGTCACCTTTTTCGATAGCGAAGCCAGACCGGATGCTGAGAAAATAAAGCCCCAGAGCAGCCAAAAGGACTGCCGCCCAGACCCTGAGCCCGATTTTTCGGCCAAGAAAAAAACTGAGAATGGGAACAAAGACCATATAGAGGGCGGTGATAAAGCCGGCTTTGCCGGCGCTGGTAGTGACAAGGCCAATTTGCTGCAAGGCGGTGGCCCCGCAGAGAGCCAAGCCGCAGGTTAATATGCCCAGCAGGAGGGTTTTGGTATCCGATTTTGGGGTGGCGGCAAGTTCTGCAGTTTGCTGTTTTTTACGAAGGAGGAGGAAAGTCAAAACAATACTGCCGCCGATGAGAAAACGGATGGCAATGTAGGTGAAAGGTTTAAAATAGAGCATGCCCTGTCGTTGGGCAATGAATCCTGAACCCCAAAGGACGGATGTGAGCAGCAGCAGCCATTCTCCTTGCAGGGCCTTAGGTTGCGGTTTTGCGTTAGTAGATCGCGGGTTGTGAGCAGACATTGCAGGTTATTGTACTGCCTTTAGCTTTGAATTGTGGAAATTTGGGGGTAGAAGCCATTGCAGCGCCTCGCCCCTTCTATATTGTTTTGTCCTTCGGGGCTGACGTAAGCTTCAGCGCCTCGCCCAGAATAGAAAAATGCACTAGACCATTCACCCCCGCTGTGCGGACCCTCCTTGCCAAGGAGGGCTGATATATCATGGC
>WOZB01000018.1 GCA_011620445.1 Anaerolineaceae bacterium
GCTGGATGACAAGATCGAGCTGAACCGGCGGATGAACGAGACGCTGGAGGCCATGGCACGGGCGCTTTTCAAATCGTGGTTTGTAGATTTTGAGCCGGTGCGGGTCCGTAGGGGCGACCCCATGTGGTCGCCCGATACATGGGCAGGCACACGGGACTGCACCTACATGACACCGGAAATTCTGAATATGTTTCCGGATTCGTTTGAGGATTCGGAGTTGGGTGAGGTGCCGAAGGGGTGGAGGATTAAACGAGTCGAGGATGTACTCGAATTAGTTTATGGTAAAGCCCTGAAGTCAACCGAACGAGCCGATGGATTGGTGCCTGTCTATGGTTCAGGTGGAATTACTGGATATCACAATACGGCTTTAGTCAATGCACCATCTGTTATTGTTGGACGTAAAGGCACTGTTGGCAGCCTCTATTGGGAAGACGCACCATTTTTCCCTATCGACACTGTTTTTTATGTGAAGCCGAAAGCACCACTTACCTACTGCTATTACTTGCTGCAAACCCTAGGGCTTGAAAAAATGAATACAGACGCAGCAGTTCCCGGGCTAAATCGGAATAACGTCTATCGCCTCCTATTTACATACCCATCAGATTCAGTTCTACAAGCATTCAACAAGATTGTACGGTTAATTCGAGACAAAATAAGATTGAATACAAACGAATCCCGCACCCTCGCAACCCAGCGCGACGTGCTGCTGCCAAAGCTGCTGTCGCGCGAACTGCGAGTACCCAACATGGAGGCGCAGACATGCTGACCCGCCTTATTATCCGTAATTTCAAGCGTCTTGCAGAGGCTGACATTGACTTGTCCCAGAGTGTTGTTTTCATAGGCCCCAACAACTCGGGCAAAACCTCGGCGCTTCAGGCGCTGGCTCTTTGGGAAGCTGGCTGGCGGGCCTGGTTCTCCAAACGTGGGGCCAATTCTCAGGCCGAAAAACGCTCCGGCGTGACCCTGAACCGCAAAGACCTGATTGCAGTAGCGGTGCCGGATGCCAACTTGCTTTGGCGTGACCTGCATGTGCGTGCCAGCGAACGTCAGGATGATGGGAAACCCAAAACGCGTAATATTCTGATTGAGATCTGTGTAGAGGGGGTAACTGCTGGTAAGGTCTGGCGTTGCGGGCTTGAGTTTGACTATGCCAATACAGAGTCATTCTATTGCCGTCCCTTAAGAACTGACGCCGAAGGCAAAGAGCGTATGGTCCTGCCGGATGCTAGCATGCTTGAGCAGGTCAGGGTTGCTTTTCTGCCGCCCATGTCCGGCCTGGCCTCAATCGAACCGAAACTTGAACCAGGCCGGATAAATGTGCTGATTGGCGAGGGTCAGACAGCACAGGTGCTTCGCAATCTCTGCCTGATGCTTCATGAACAGGATAAACAACTATGGAACAACCTTGTCCAGCATGTTCAATCCCTCTTCGGTATACATCTTCAAGAACCGCTCTACAACGCGGTACGTGGCGAAGTATCCATGTCGTACAAAGAACGAAGCGGTACACAGCTTGACCTTGCTTCCGCTGGCCGCGGCCTGCAGCAGACCCTGCTGTTACTGGCCTATATCTATGCCAATCCCCGCACCATTGTGCTGCTTGACGAGCCAGACGCACATCTTGAAATTCTTCGCCAGCGCCAGATATACCGGCTGATCAATGAGGTTGCAGAACAGCAGGGATGCCAGATCATTGCGGCCAGTCATTCAGAAGTTGTCTTGAATGAAGCAGCAGAAAAAGATTCTGTAGTGGCATTTGTTGGTAAGCCACATCTGATTAATAACAAGGGACAACAGGTTCTCAAGGCTCTCAACAACATTGGTTTTGAGAACTACTATCTTGCCGAAGAACGAGGATGGGTGCTGTACCTTGAAGGTTCTACCGATTACGATATATTACGGACCTTTGCCAAAAAACTTGGGCATCCAGCTTTTGAAATCTTGGAAGCGCCTTTTGTCCACTATGTCGGTAACAACCGGCCAAGCCAGGCACGAGATCATTTTCACGGCATAAAGGAAGCAAAAACTGATCTGGTGGGGCTGGCTATTTTCGACAACATCTCAGCTGATCTGACGTTTCAACAAGGTCTTGTTGAGCTGATGTGGAGCAAAAGAGAAATCGAAAACTACTTTTGCAGTGAAGCAGTATTGATGGCTTGGGCACGAGGAAAAGGGCCAGCTGATTTGATAGAAATGGCTGAGGTATCTCTTCGTGAAGAGGCGATGACCGAGTGCATACAAAAACTTGCAGACGCTCTGGAAACTACCGGCAAGCCTTCGCTATGGTCTGCAGAAATAAAGGCAAGTGAAGAGGTACTTGAACCGCTCTTTAGAAACTTCTGCAAAAAGTTGGGAATGCCACCACAAACCATGAACAAAGGGCAGTTTCATCAGTTGATTGCCTATCTTGAGGACGTAGATCCTGAGATTGTTGAAAAGCTTGATGCAATTGTCGAAGTGGCAGGAAAAGCTCGGCCACTTGAGGCCGAATAATGAGTAC
>WOZB01000280.1:0-7328 GCA_011620445.1 Anaerolineaceae bacterium
CCCCCAAGCTCATGCAGAAATTGAAGCAATCGATATCAGCAAAGCCAAAGCCTTACCTGGTGTGGTTGCTGTTCTGACCTGGAAAGACTTGCCAAGAGTTGTTTATTCAACTGCAGGCCAATCTGACCCCATCCCAGGACCGTTGGATATGTTCTCGCTCGATCATAAAGTGCGCTTCGTAGGTGACCGGGTGGCTTTTGTGGCTGCGGAAACCCCTGAGATTGCAGAAAAAGCGCTTACCTTAATTGAAGTCGAGTACACCCCCCTGCCCGCCATTCTGGATTCCCGCGATTCCATGAAGGAAGGGGCTGCCCGCATCCATGACGAAGTAGAATATGTCAACTTTGCTGATTCAGACCCAAGCCGAAATTTGCCAGCTAAAATCCGCATTGATATCGGAGATGTCGAGAAGGGCTTCACCGAAGCAGACCAAATCTTCGAACGCGAATATGTGGTGCCCAAGGTTCAGCAAGCCCATATTGAACCGCATGTTGCCTTGAGTTATTGGGATGAAAACGATCGCCTTGTCATCCGCACCAGTACGCAGGTACCATTCCATGCTCGCAGAATGCTCGCCCCTGTACTTGGTTTGCCCGTAAAACGCATCCGGGTGGTAAAGCCGCGCATTGGTGGTGGTTTTGGCAATAAGCAGGAAGTGTTGATTGAGGATGTGGCCGGCCATCTAACCATCGCCACCGGCAGACCGGTGCTTTATGAAATGAGCCGCGAGGAGGAGATGATTGCCTCCCGCTCAAGGCACCCGATGCGTGTTCGCATGAAAACCGGCGTCAAGAACGATGGCACCATCACTGCCAATGCCATGTACGCGCTATCAGATACGGGTGCTTATGGCTGTCACGCGCTGACAGTGACCGGGAATACCGGGCATAAATCCATGGGCTTATACGTGGGCGATGGTGAGTACCGTAAATCTCCGAACATTCGCTTTTATGCAGATATTGTCTATACCAACACGCCGCCAGCAGGGGCATATAGGGGTTACGGCGTTCCACAGGGGTTCTGGCCGTTGGACCGGCATTTAGAGACCATTGCAAGGGCTCTCCACTTGGATCCAATTGCGTTCAGGTTGAAAAATACGCTGCACACAGGTGAATTCCATCCTTTCAGCACGGCCTGGAACGAAGGCCGCGAACCCATCCCTGAAACCATCCAGACGGTTGGGTTGGTTGAATGTGCAGCCCAGGGTAAGGAAGCCATTGGGTGGGATCAAAAATTTGGAAATCCCGAATGGCACCAGGTAGAGGGTAAACCTCATCTGCGCCGGGGTATCGGTGTTGCGCTTGTCATGCAGGGAACTGCAATACCTTATCTTGATATGGGCAGCGCAAGCCTGAAAATTAACGATGACGGTTCTTTCAATCTTCTGATTGGAGCCACAGACCTTGGGACTGGCAGTGACACTGTTTTAGCACAGATGGCTGCAGAAAAGTTAGGCGTTAGGCCTGATGACATTCTGGTCTATTCTTCAGATACGGACTTTACGCCTTTTGATAAAGGTGCGTATGCTTCTTCGACAACTTATGTTTCAGGGACAGCCGTTACCAGGGCTGCCGAGCAAATGGCAGAGAAAATTAAGGCCAGGGCAAAGAAGATCTTTGACAGAGAGAAAATTGTTGTCGCACTTGCGGAAATTGAATTGATCAACGGCTGTGCGGTTACGCCGGATGGGTACAAACTGCCGCTCTGTGAAATTGCCTTGGATTCGCTGCATAAGCAAAACCAGGAACAACTCATGACGGTAGCCTCATTTGTAAGCCAGTCTTCGCCGCCTCCTTTCGGGGCTCAATTCGCGACCGTTTTGGTGGATACTGAGACCGGCGCAGTGAAAGTAGAAGAATTAGTTTTTGCGGTGGATTCGGGCGTCATCATTAACCCTAATACAGCCTCAGGGCAGATTGAAGGCGGCATGGCACAGGCTCTCGGTTACGCGGTTTGTGAAGAAATGAAGTACGACGAAAATGGTGTAGCCAGGGAGAAGGACCTTGTGGATTACCACATTTTCCGGGCTGATGAAATGCCCAAAATGCAGACCATATTCGTGCAGACCTTTGAACCATCGCACCCATTTGGAGCCAAAGCTGTGGCTGAAATTCCGATGGATGGGGTTGCACCAGCTGTTGGCAACGCGGTATTGGATGCTTGCGGGGCCGATCTGACTGCTAACCCGGTAACCCCGGAACGAGTTCTGGAAGCCCTGGCAAAACGATGATGGAAACCAGACAGCCATTGAATTATTTTGGAAGCAATCACGTGAATAGCAAGCGTGTATTTGTTGTCGGCCATATCAATCCGGATACAGATTCCATTGCTTCAGCGGTAGGTTATGCCTGGCTTCTGGCACAAAGGGATGGTCTTGACGCGGTGCCGGCCCGGGCTGGCTCTGTCAACCGTCAAACGGCCTATGTACTGAAGGCCCTCGACATGGACCCACCGATCTTACTTACAGATGCTTCGCCACGTTTTGAGTCAGTTATGCGGCGATTGGATGTGATCACACCTGAAAAACCACTAAATCAGGCCTGGGCTATCCTTTCCCGCACAGGCGGCCTGGCACCGGTGGTCAACCCGGATAACACTCCCTTTGGCATCGTAACCGGGCAAAGCATTTTCGACTTTCTACAGACCCTGATTGGGCCACACCCGCGCAGCAAAGAAATGACCCTGGGAGCCCTGCTGGATATCCCCTGCAGGGAAGCCGCTCACACAGACGTACCGCGTTTTCAAGCCGGCACCCGCATCAAAGATGTTCTGAACAGGATATTACGTTCGGAGCAAAATGAATACTGGGTACTGGATGAAAATAAGCGCTACCTGGGGGTTGCCCGCCAGCGCGACCTGTTGAACCCACCTCGCATCAAGGTGGTCCTGGTTGATCACAACGAACCCCAGCAAGCGGTTGCCTCTGTAGATGAGGCAGAACTGCTCGAAATCCTCGACCATCATCGCTTGGGAAACCAATCCACGCATCAACCTATTAAATTTACCGTTGATATTGTTGGCAGCACATCGACCCTGGTTTCGGAGCAAATGGAGGAAAGCGGTTTGAGTGCACCTCCAGTATTAGCTTCATTATTACTTTCTGGATTGCTCTCGGATACGTTAATCCTGCAATCACCCACGACCACCCAGCGGGACAGAGTTGCCGCGGACCGTCTGGTAAGGTGGGCTTTTGTGCCAGGCTCACCGCTTGCCGAAGAAACACTGCAGAGCTGGGGTGATAAGGTCATTCAAGCTGGCGCAGGCATCCTTACGCAGGAACCGGATAACGTGGTTCGCAGCGATATGAAAATTTATGAGAGTGGGCATTTTCGCTTTGCGGTTGCCCAGGCGGAGACCTCGGATATCTATGAACTTGGGGACTATGTGGGCAGACTTCAAAAAGCTTTGCGGGATCTCAAGAATGAAAAAGGCCTCGACTTTAGCATTCTGATGGTAACGGATATCGTCAAGAATTCCAGCCGCATGATTATGGTAGATATCCCATCAGAACTCGAAGAATTACCTTACCGACCGCTGGCCGATGGCACATTCTCCGCTGAAGGTGTGGTTTCACGCAAGAAACAGCTGCTGCCCCTAATTCTTTCACTCCTGGAGGCAGGATGAGCGATATCCTTCAACGCCTTGTTGAATTGAAGACCGCAGGCAAACCAGTCTGTTTGTGTGTAGTTATCAAAACAAGTGGGGCTGTTCCCCGCCATGCTGGCAGCAAGATGTTGGTTTTCCCGGATGGCCGCTCTGAAGGCACCGTCGGGGGCGGAGGCGTGGAACAAGCAGCGCTTGCGGCTGCCCTGGAAGCGTTCCGGGATGGGAAACCGCGTACTGTGAGCTATTCCTTAAAGGGTGAGGACGATTCCTCCTTGGGGGTTTGCGGTGGAGATATGGAAGTTTACATAGAACCTCAATTACCTGCAGATACACTGCTCATCCTTGGCGCAGGCCACGTGGGCAGAGCCATCGCCCAGGCTGCCAGGCCATTAGGTTTTCAGATAGTCGTGGTTGATGAACGTGAGGGACTGCTTGACCCGACTGTTTTCTACGGTTGCCGATTAATCCATGCAGATATAGCAGATGTACCGGATAAACTTGAAATTGGACCGCGAACTTTCATTGTCGATGTAAGCCACGGTAGTGACGTAGATGTTGCCGGGCTGCCTGCGATTTTAAAGAGCAAAGCAAGCTATATTGGTGTGATAGGGTCGAAGAAACGCTGGGCGACTACACTAACGGGTTTACGCGCTCAGGGTGTCAGTGAGGACATGATTGCAAAGGTTAAGTCTCCAATTGGTCTGGCGATTAAGGCTGAGACACCTGAAGAAATAGCCATCAGCATATTAGCCGAAGTAATTGAGAAAAAGAACACAAAAAGCGCATAGCCAATATGCTTTTATTTACAAACATGGCGAAGGAGTATTATGTGGAAGAATTACCACATTATTGAAACCCAAGATGAACTGAAAAAAGTTCTCGCTGAGTCTGGTCCAAATGCCCGCATCATTGCAGGGGGAACTGACCTGATGGTTGAAATCCGGAATGGTAAATGGAACACCCTGGAAACGATCATCGATATTTCCCGTATGGCCGAGAGTTCTGAAATTTTTCAGGATACCGAAGGGAGAATTCATCTTGGCTGCCTGACGACCCACAACGATGTTATCGCTTCTCCGTTATTAAGGGATAATGCTTTTCCACTTTACCAGGCCTGCTGGCATGTAGCTACGCCGCAGATCAGGAACACTGCTACAGTAGCCGGCAATCTGGTGACTGCTTCACCTGCCAATGACACAATCTGCCCCTTAATGGCCTTGGACGCAGAGCTGCTCCTGAGCTCTGAACAGGGCGAACGCCTGGTGAAAATGAGTGATTTCTACCTGGGTGTACGCAAGACAGTGCTTAGGACGGACGAATTCTTAAAAGAAATTATCTTCCCAGCTATAGGTGCAAACCAGCGGGGTAATTTCAAAAAAAGCGGTTTGCGCAGGGCGCAAGTGATTGCCACATTGAATGCTACTGTTATCCTGGAAATGCTTGGTAAGACGGTGCAAAATGCCAAAATCACGCTGGGGTCTGTTGCGCCAACTATTATCCATGCCCCCGAAGCCGAAGCATTGCTTGTTGGAAAGCAACTGGATTTGAGCATCATCCAGGAAGCTGCTAAATTAGCCGAAAAAGCTGCAAAACCAATTTCGGATATCAGGGCATCGGAGGCATACCGCAGCCATATGGTTGAAGTTCTGGTTGAGAACGCTTTGATCGAAATCGCCGCTGGAATTGTGGAAAATATTCCAGACAAACCGGCTGTACTCTCAACCCGCAAATCTCTCCCTGAGCATCCCGCCGCTGGCTGGACCGGGCTGCTGGTCCAAACCGAAATCAACGGTGAAAATTATGACTTTGAGGCCTGGTCTGAGGCGCGGACCTTGTTAGACTTTATCAGGGAGAAAGTTGGCCTGACCGGTACCAAATCGGGTTGTGAAGAAGGCGAATGCGGTGCCTGCACACTCTTTTTGGATGACAAGGCGGTGTTGAGTTGCCTGACTCCATGGCAGCGTGCCCATAATGCAAAAATTAAGACGGTTGAAGGTGTTGCTGTGGGCGAAAAATTGCACCCGGTTCAGCAAGCCTTCATCGATCATGGGGCAGTGCAATGCGGCTACTGTACGCCGGGATTTATCATGTCGTCGGTTAAATTACTGGAGGAGCACGCACAGCCTTCAGAGGAAGTGATAAAGCAAGCCTTATCAGGTAATCTGTGCCGCTGCACGGGATACTACAAGATTGTTGAAGCAGTTGAAGACGCTGCTGAAAAGATGGTGAGGTAAGCATGAACACAGTAGGAAAAGCTCTCCCGCGCGTTGATGCTTTGGGTAAAGTAACTGGAAAAGCCAAATACCCGGGAGATTTCAACTTCAGTGGTGCTTTGGTAATGAAAACACTTTTTGCTGGCAGACCGCATGCCCGCATCCTTTCCATTGATACTTCTGCTGCGGAAGCAACACCGGGTGTAGTAATGGTCTTGACCGCAAAAGATGTGCCCCACAACGAGCATGGGCTAAATATTGCTGATCAACCGGTGTTATGCGGACCTGGATCCTCGAAGCCAGGTGCAGATGTGGTCCAATTTGTCGGCGACCAGGTTGCCCTGGTGATAGCGGAAACAAAATCAGCGGCCGAAAAGGCCGTTGGACTGATCAAAATCGAATGGCAGGACTTACCGCTAATCGACAGCCTTGACAAAGCGCTGGCTGAAGATGCTCCAGTGCTGCATATTGGCCATGAAACGAACATTTACCATCACAATATTGTGCGCCATGGGGATTCGCAAAAAGCATTTGAGAGCTGTGATGTCATTGTCGAAAAGGACTACGAAACTCCCGTTCAGGAGCATGCCTATCTGCAGCCTGAGGCCGGAGTAGCCTACCTGGATGCTGAAGACCGTATTACGGAGATCGTGGGTGGGCAGTGGACACATGAGGACCAGGAACAGATTGCGCATTCGCTGGGGCTGCCAGCTGAGGCAATTCGCATTATTTATCCTGCTATAGGCGGGGCGTTTGGCGGCCGCGAGGACATGTCTGTGCAAATCACGCTGGCACTGGCAGTCCTGCGTTTGAAAGAAAAAGGTATCAGGCGGCCTGTTAAGACAGTTTGGACGAGAGAAGAATCCATCCTGGGCCATGGCAAGCGGCATCACTATCAGATGCACGCCAAATGGGGCGCCACTAAGGATGGCATTATTCGGGCTATCGAAACCCAGATTTACGCCGACGCGGGTGCCTATAACTTCACTTCAACCAAGGTGCTTGGTAATGCCACATTATTGGCTTCGGGGCCATATGATGTTGAAAATGTATCTGTGGATGCATCCTGCGTCTACACCAATAACATTCCCGGGGCAGCCTTCCGCGGGTTTGGCGGCCCGCAAGCTTTGTTTATGGCTGAAAGCCAGGTGCAATTGCTGGCCGAAGCGTTGGGGATGGATCCGGTGGAATTCCGCATGCGGAACCTGCTCAGGGAAGGCAGCATTCAATCCATGGGGGATGTCATCCCGACTGGTATTCGGATGCTGGATGTAGCGGAAAGGTGTGCCCTTGAAGCTGGTTGGACGAAAACAGCTGGAGGGTGGCAGCGACCCAAGCTTGAGCAATCCGAAGACCCGCATATTAAACGAGGCTGGGGTTATGCCTGCGGATACAAGAACATCGGTTTCTCCTACGGCTACTCCGAAAACTGTGCCGCCAGCATTGAATTGCACGGAGGCCAGGAAATTGAAAAGGCTTTGCTTTTTCATAGTGGCGCAGAAGTTGGGC
>WOZB01000280.1:7428-11153 GCA_011620445.1 Anaerolineaceae bacterium
GGAGGCCAGGAAATTGAAAAGGCTTTGCTTTTTCATAGTGGCGCAGAAGTTGGGCAGGGTGCGCACACGATTTTCCGCCAATTCGCGGCTGAAGCGCTGGGAATTCCATTTGAAAAAGTGGAGCTACACCTTTCAGATACCGCCAGTTCACGCAGTTCCGGCAGTGTTTCTGCTTCTCGGATGACTTTTATGTCTGGCAATTCCATCCTGGGGGCGGCTAAAGAAGCCCTCAATAAATGGCAGCAAGGGGAACGTCCTGCCCGAGTCGATTACACCTACTATGCCCCAAAAACTACCAATCTTGACCCGGTAGACGGGCATTGCACACCTAACGTAGCCTACGGATACGTGGCAGAAGCCGTGCTTGCGGAAGTGAACACACAGACTGGCCAGGTGACTCTGAAAAAAGTGATTTGCGCCAACGATGTGGGAAAAGCTATCAACCCACAGTTGGTGCAAGGGCAAATTGAGGGGGCTGTGGCTCAGGCTACCGGTTACGTTCTAACGGAGAACTGGAAGCAAAAAGACGCTAAAGTGTTGACCAAAGAACTCTCAACCTATCTCATCCCAACCATATTGGATATTCCTGAAGAGACGAAATCGGTCATCTTGGAATATCCTGAGCCGCGCGGCCCGTACGGTGCCCGAGGTATGGGTGAAATGCCCTATTTGCCTTTTGCACCCGCGGTCGTCGACGCGGTTTACCAGGCAACCGGAAAGCGTTTTTTCAGCTTCCCGCTGACGGACGAAGTGATGCTAAGAGGTTTGGGGAAGATTAGTGACTGAAAACACACAGCTTCTCATTCCAGCGGTTATCTTGGCGGCGGGTGAAGCCCGCCGCTTTGGCAAGATTAAGCAATTGATGCCCTGGGGAAGCAAAACTGTCATCGAGAACGTAATTTACTCTGCCGCAACCGCGGGGCTAAATCCGATTTATGTTGTGTTGGGAGCAAGTGCTGCACTCATCGGAGAAAAGATTGCCAATTGGCCTGTGATTGCATTGATCAACCCGGATTGGCCTGAAGGTCAGGGCAGCTCCCTAAGGTTGGCAGCTCAGAATTTACCTGATAACGGATTGGGCATGTTGACCCTTCTAGGAGACCAACCTCAAATTTCGCCGATCCTGATAAGAGCGGTTGCCTTGAAGGGCTTTGAAAGCGGGAAGGTTACGCGGCCAATTATCGGCGATCGCAGAGGGCATCCGGTTTACTTTCCACAAGTCTGTTTGGGAATGCTGCGCGCACTGGGATCAGAGCAAAGTGGCAGGGATGTGGTTAGAGCTTTTCCTAATGAGTTTTTGCCCTGGTTCGACGAAACAATGGCCCTGGACATGGATACGCCCGAGGATTATGAAATTTTGAAGGCATCTTTCAGGCTTGACGGTTAAGGAATCATCGCTTTATAATGCCTTTACGCATTGGAAAATGAGCGCCAGGCTCGGTTATTAACGAGTGACGAGGTCGGGGGTTCCTTTCTGCAAGGGAAGGTTAACCAATATTTTGGGAAAATCGAAAGATCGGCGGATGCCCCCCTGAAATTCCATTTCTGCTTTCCATGCGAATAGGACTGCCACTCGGAAAGGTTTCCGGGTGATTGGCACGTACGCATGTGCCGGAAAGGAAGCATCATGTGCGGTATTGTCGGTTATATAGGGGAACGGGATGCAACCCCCGTGATTGTCAACGGCTTAAGAAAACTAGAATATCGAGGCTACGACTCGGCTGGCGTGGCCGTGCTCGAAAATGGCAAGATCGAGGTTCGCCGAGAAGCGGGCAAGATATCTGGGCTTGAAACACTCATCCAGCAAAGTCCATTGCATGGCAAGATTGGGATAGGGCACACCCGCTGGGCAACCCACGGTGTTCCCAGCCAACAAAATGCCCATCCGCAGGTGGGTTCCACTGGAAAGATCGTCATCGTCCATAACGGTATTGTAGAGAATTATCTGGCCTTGAAAGAAGAATTGAGCTCTGAAGGGGTGGAGTTTAAATCGGAAACCGACACAGAAACCATAGTCCATCTCATTGAGCATTTTTTTGCTGTCTCGCAAGATCTTTATGGCGCGGTGGTAGAGACACTGAAGCGCATCCGCGGGGCCCATGGCATCGTAGTTCTCTCATCCGATTATCCGGACCAATTGATTGCTGCCCGCCTGGGCAATGCTGGCGGCATCGCCATCGGCTTGGGAGAAGGCGAAACTTTCATCGCCAGCGACTTGCCAGCCCTCGTTGAATTTACACACAGAATTGTTTTTTTGGATTCCGGCGAAATTGCCGTGGTCAAGAAAGATAGTCTTGAAATTAGCACGATCAATGGAAAAAAAGTAAAACCAGTGGTCCAAAATGTTCCCTGGGACCCGATTTCGGCTGAGAAAGGCCTCTACCGCCACTTCATGCAAAAGGAAATCCACGAGCAGGTGCGTTCCCTGTCTGACACGTTGGTAGGCAGAGTGGAATTTGACAATTACAGCATTGTGCTGCCAGATTTAAAATGCGATCAGGAAAAAGCTAGATCCATCCAAAAAATCATGATAACAGCCTGCGGCACCGCGGCTTACGCCGGCATGGTTGGGAAAATCTTACTGGAAAAAATAGCCCGCATACCTACGGAAGTAATCATCGCCTCTGAATTCCGTTACGCCGACCCTCTGGTGGATGAAAACACCGTTGTCCTGGCCATTTCGCAATCCGGTGAGACAGCAGACACACTGGCTGCCATGGCCGAAGGACGCAAACGCAAGGCAACCATATGGGCTATTGTGAATGCCATTGGCTCGCAGGCAATGCGGGTTGCTGATGGCTTTATTTCGATGCAAGTTGGGCCGGAGATCGGCGTAGCATCAACCAAAGCATTTACCGCTCCGATTTTGAATCTCTATATGTTAGCAGTGTATCTTGCCGACCTAAGAGGCACACTTTCGAAAACACGGCGGATAGAATTGGTACGTGACTTATTGCGTGTACCCGGATTGGCTGAAAAAGCCTTGAGTCATGAAGATGAAATCATGGTTTTGGCAGAGCAGTACAAGCACGTCCGCAGCGCCCTATACCTTGGGCGCGGAATCAATATGCCGATAGCCTATGAAGGGGCCCTAAAACTAAAAGAAATTACTTACATTCACGCCGAAGGCTATCCTGCTGGCGAGATGAAGCACGGGCCGATCGCACTGGTGGATAAAGACCTGCCAGTGATCGCTCTGGCAACCCAGGACGCCTGGTATGAGAAAATGGTTTCGCAGATTGAACAGGCTAAAGCTAGAAGTGGAAAAGTAATCGCCGTAGCCACCGAGGGTGATGAGCTTATTCCGCCAATCGCTGATGCTGTTTTCTGGGTTCCGAAGACCCCCTGGCTTCTAAGCCCGGTGATAAACGTGATTCCATTGCAGCTTTTTGCCTACCATATTGCGGTTCTGCGCGGTTTGGATGTTGATCAACCAAGAAATCTAGCCAAATCAGTAACAGTCGAATAACCCCAATTCTTTATGGAAGAGAAAAAAATCCTGATCCAGATGCAATGCGCGTAGCCACAAATGCATACCGTAAGTAAACAGAGACCGACAGATCCTGATTTATTACCCTTTCGTCCAAGGCTTTGAGCCAGGCGTAGGTGCTTACTGTGTCAAGTCAAAAGATAATGTTACCTAAGAGGCTTACTTACTTACTTGTTTTGACCTCCGAACTTGGATAGAATTGCACAAATATTGACATTTGGAGAGATATGGCGAC
>WOZB01000210.1 GCA_011620445.1 Anaerolineaceae bacterium
CAACCACCGGTAGCCCCTGGGCGCGTGCCAGCAATACCTGTTCTCCGGAGGCAATCATGAATTTTTCTTTGTCTGCCCCCAGTAAGGCCACAAAGTCGGCTTCGTTACCGTAAGCCAAATCGACCTCGAGACCTTCATCTGTAAAATAGCCGTTCTCAATAGCAACATACAAAGGGGCAAACTGCACATTGGGTATGTAGGTGAGGTTCAATTTAATCTCGCGCAGAGCGGCATCTCTCTGGGGCTGGAATACGCTGCAGGCAGCCAGAATGTTTAGGGCGCCTATAAGGAGAGAAATCAAAATTCTTTTGGTGTGCATCTAAATTCCTTTTCGCCAGGTTTGCCAGGCCAGCACCCTGGATTCCACCAGCAAGATTAAGCCATAAAAACTGGAAGCCAGCAGCATCAGTGTGAATACTGCCACAAAAACAAGCGCGGTATCATACTGTCCCCGCCCGACGTTGATGAGGAAACCCAAGCCCTGGTCAGAGCCCACCAATTCGCCCACAATCGCGCCGATAACGGATAAAGTAGCTCCCACCCGCAAGCCAGCCATGATTACTGGCAAAGCCGCCGGCCATTCCAAATAGCGCAGTGTTTGGCCTGGGGTAGCGCGCAGAGCCTGCATAAGCTCGCGCAGGTCGCGGGAGACTTCCCTGAGACCCACCAGGGTGTTGATCAGGATAGGGAAAAAGACGGTCAGCGCGCAGATAAAGACCTTGGTCTTCAAGCCCACACCCAACCAGATGACGAGCAGAGGGGCGACAGCAACTATCGGCACCGATTGACTGGCCACCAGGAAAGGTGAAAGCAATCGTTCAGCGAGCGGTTTTCGGGCTAGCCAAAAAGCCAAAACGGTAGCCAGGGTGCTGCCAATCAGCAGCCCAAGAACAATTTCCAGCAGGGTATAAGAAAAATTCCGCCAAAGAATACCATTCCCAAGCACTTCCAGGAATTTACTCCAGACATCCCCGGGTTTGGGAAGGATGAAGGCTGGCAAATCGGTAAGTGCTGAGACCAGCATCCAGAGCAGAATTGCGATGCCCCAAGCAATCAGAAACATCAGCAACCGGTTGCGGCTCAAGCGCCTCAAAGCAAATTCGCCCTCTTGCGGGGCTTTAGTAAGTGAGGGTTCCATGGAGTTCTCTGCGCTTGAGTATACCGAAATCGCCGAAGGCTTTCAATTATTCCCGACTATAATAGAACTCATGCCAAAAGGGAAAAACTTCTTCAAGAATATCCTACTGCTGCCCAATTCGTCCATAGAAAAAGCCTTGCGTTTGGCCGATGATGTCCATAATGTGCTGAATAATTTAGGTGTGGGTAACGAACTGATGCCCTTTGAGTTTCGCAAGGAAACACTTTGCCCTTTCATGCAGGGGCATGATTTGGTGGTGGCGTTTGGAGGTGACGGTACCCTGATCAGGGCTGGCCATTTTTCTGCCCCCCATGGAATTCCGCTGATCGGCGTTCAGGCTGGCCATCTCGGTTTTTTGGTGGAACTTAGCGAAGAAAATTGGCAGGATTTATTGCCACGCCTACTTTCCGGGGATTTTCATCTCGAGCGACGTATGATGCTCAATGCAGAACTTTACCGTGATGGTAAAGTGATGTGCAATTGGGATGTAATCAACGACGTTGTGATTGCGCGCGGCGCCCATCTGCGCTCCATTGAGATCCGGGTGGATGTGCAGGAAGGTTACCTGGCTTCTTACATTGCTGATGGTCTCATCCTGGCTACGGCAACCGGTTCCACAGCTTATGCCATGGCTGCTGGCGGCCCCATTTTGCCACCGGAGCTGCGCAATATGCTGCTCGTACCAATCAGCCCGCACCTCTCTCTTGAACGCGCGGTAGTATTGGCAGAAGGTGCCAGCGTAATTTTGCGGTCTGCACCTGATAACGACTCGATTATCAGCGTGGACGGTTCTGAACCAATCACCCTGCTTCCTGGTGATTTTGTAAAAGTTGTCAGCAACTCGAAATCCCTGGATATGGTACGCTTTGGGGCGCCAAACTACTTCTATCACAATCTCGCCAGGCTGCACTACCGCAACCCGGCTGTAAAGTTAGGTCCGAATGAGTGATTCTGCCCCCAAAAACCCTGGAGAACCAGATCTTCATCCTGAAGAAGGCCGGGGAGTTTCCACGACGCCCTTCAGCCCTGAAGGTATGACGGTCACCCCGGTAGCACCCGCCGCTGAAGAGGCGCCCACGCTGCGCTGCAATCGCTGCAATAAACCCATCACCCCAGCTGAAGCCATTCTAACCCCCACTGGTTATCGCTGCCGGGATTGCGTCAATGCGCAACAAAAAGTCTTCGATACCACCAAGGGATTCGACCTTCCTCTGGGTTTTTTGATTTCCCTGGGCATCTCGATTATCGGCTCAAGGTTGACACCTTATATCGGTTTTTTCACCATCTTTTTGGCTTCGGGTTTGGGATTGTTGATCTTTACCCTGGTCAACAAATGGATCAAGCATCGCCGCAATCGCAAACTAAGATGGGTCTTAGCGGCGGGAGCGCTGATTGGCTCGCTGCCAGCGCTTGTGGTGCTTGCCTTGCCGAGCTTTTCATTTATGCTGCGTACAGGCAATCCAGCTTCATTAACCTCCGTAATTTGGCCGCTGATTTACACTTTGCTCATCACTTCAAGCGTCTTCGCCCAGGCAAAATAGCTTATGCTGCTGGACCTCTCCATCCGCAACTTCGCCATCATACCCGAGCTAGATTTGGAATTCAGCGGGGGTCTGACCGTTTTCACCGGCGAGACTGGGGCTGGTAAATCCATCATCCTGGATGCATTGGGCCTGGTGCTCGGCAGCAAAGCCGACCCGGGTATGATCCGTAAAGGTGCGGATAAAGCCACTGTGGAAGCCAATTTCAGGATTTCAGCAGCTTCCCAGGCCTGGCTTAACCCGCTGCTCGATACCGAAGGCTTACTGGACGAGCCCGGGTTCCTGACCCTCGCCCGTGAGATCCGCACTGAAGGGCGCAGCATTGCCCGGGTGAATGGGCGCAGCGTCAGCCAGTCCTTGCTCGCCGAGATTGGAGAAGCCCTGGTGGATACCCACGGCCAATCCGAGCATCTCTCCCTGCTGAAAGTACGCAACCACCTCAGCCTTTTGGATCGCTTTGCCCATGACGAGGCTGAACTGAGAGGGTATACTGCCGCGTATACCCGCTTCATGGCCTTGAAAGCCAGATTGAACAAACTTCAGGACCAGCAGCGCAACGCCACCGAGCGCTTGGAAATGCTGCAGTTTCAGATCAAGGAAATTGAGGAAGCCAGGCTGATCCCGGGCGAGGAAGAGGCTTTGCGTTCTGAACGCACCCGCCTTGCCAATGCTGAAACGCTCAGCAAGCTTGCTGCTGAAGCCTTGACCGCCCTCGATGAAGCCGCGCCGGAAGGCAGTTCGGCAACAGATTTGCTGGGCTTATCCAGCCAGCGCCTGGTGGAACTTAGCCATATCGATTCTGCCCTTACTCCCCTGTCTGAACAGCTGGAAACAGCCCTGACCGCGCTTTCTGATGCAGCCTATGACCTGCGTGCCTATCTCGAAACCCTCGAATTCAACCCAAAACGCCTAGATCAAATTGAGGAACGATTGGATTTGTTCGGGAATCTCAAACGCAAATACGGCGGCAGCATGGAAGCGGTTATTGCTCATCTCGCTAATATTAAGGTTGAGTTAGATGAAGTAACTAATTCTACTGAGCAGATAGCGCAAGTAAGCCAAGATATGGATAGGTTGTTAGTAGAAATGGGATTGCTGGCAGCTGAGCTCAGCCAAAAACGTGCCCTGGCAGCAGTGCAACTCAGTCAGACCGTCGAAAGCCATTTGGATCATTTACAGATGCAAAAAGCGCGCTTTATGGTTCAGATTCTCCACACGGAAAGCCTTGACGGCCTTCCCGTGCCTGCCGGTACTGACGCTAAGACCCCAAAGCTGGCATTTGATGCCAGCGGTACAGATCAGGTGGAGTTTCTGATCGAGACTAATCCTGGCGAAGGCCTCAAGCCCATGGCAAAAATTGCCTCTGGAGGTGAAACTTCCAGGCTTATGTTAGCCCTAAAAAATGCACTGGCAGATGCTGACCAGATTCCAACCCTAATTTTTGATGAAATCGACCAGGGTATAGGAGGTCGAGTAGGGCTTACAGTTGGTGAGATGCTCTGGCAGCTGGGGCAGGCGCACCAGGTGCTTTGTGTCACCCACTTGCCCCAACTTGCGGGCTTTGGAGACCAGCATTACAGCGTGGGTAAAACAGAAAATGAAGGCCGTACAGTTACCGAAGTCAATCAACTTGATGCTGAAAGCCGCCTGCAGGAACTGGCAGCCATGATGGGCAAAATCAGCCCGGCGTCGTTAAACTCCGCAGCGGACATTCTTGCGACTATTCAGCAGATAAAGAGTAAAATTCAGTTGGGCGGCCATTAAAAACCTTAACGGAGCTTGCCGGCCAGCCCAATCAACTAAATAGATCAGGTTATGACGCTCCTCAAGGAGAGAAAGAAGAGCACATGCCCAAGACGTCAGACATCTTATCAGTCATCCTCGGAGGCGGCCAGGGAAAACGCCTGTTCCCCCTTACCTCTGAACGCTCCAAGCCTGCCGTTCCAATTGCCGGTAAGTATCGTTTAATAGATATTCCTATCAGCAACTGCCTTAATTCCGGCATTTTCAAAGTTGCAGTACTCACCCAATTTAACTCAGTTTCCCTCAACCGCCATATCACTTCAACTTACAATTTTGATCCTTTCCATTCGGGGTGGGTGCAGGTTTGGGCGGCTGAGCAAACCATGGCTCATACGGATTGGTACCAGGGCACGGCTGATGCCGTCCGCAAACAGCTGCTTCAGATCGTTTCTGCCCGCTGCGATTACGTACTCATTCTGGCTGGCGATCACCTCTACCGCATGGACTATGCCAAAATGGCCGAATTCCACTGGCAAAACGACGCGGATATCACTGTCGCGGTTCAATCAATCCCCAAAAACGAAGCTTCGCGTTTTGGCATCCTGAAGGTGGACGGAACTGGCAGCATTACTGATTTTGCCGAAAAACCCAAGGATCCTCAACTGCTTGAAACCTTCGTCAGTCGGAGTGACCCTGAACAACCCTATCTAGGTTCCATGGGCATTTACTTATTCAATACCGATGTACTGATCAAGATGCTCACCAACGACCGAAACTCCGAACGGCTGGACGATTTTGGGGGGGATATCATTCCCTTTGCCATCAGGGAGAAAATGTCGGTATACGGTTATAGTTTTGAGGGCTACTGGCGGGATATTGGTACCATCCGCACTTTTTACGAAGCTAATCTAGAACTTGCCGAAGAAAACCCATCCTTTAACTTCTTCGACCAACACAACCCCATCTATACCCACGCTCGTTTCCTACCGGGTACCCGCACCCGATCCTGCCGCTTGAACAGGGTGCTTGTGGCCGAGGGTTCCGAAATCTCAGGTGATATTATTGAACACTCCGTGATTGGCTTACGCAGCATTATTGGCGAAGGCACCCAGATTTTTGATTGCATCCTGATGGGCGCGGACTATTACGGTTACACCAAAAGTGGCGCGCCGGTGGGTATTGGCAAAAATTGCCGCATTCACTGTGCAATTATCGACAAAAACGCCAGCATTGGTGATAACGTGATAATTGAACCCTTCCCTGATGATGCCGTAGTCGATAATCCCCTCTATGTCGTGAGGGATGGGATTGTTATTATTCCCAAGAACACGGTCATTCCGGCGGGAACAGTCATCCAACCTGAAGCATAACCATTTCGGAAGATTAAACAAATCTGGCCTGAAGTTCAGGTCAGATTTTTAATATTCGGTTTTAGTTATTGACGGGGTAAGCCAAATTGCAATTGGTAAGCCGCAATGCTGAAGGCCGAGGCAACATTCAAGGAGCCTTTCATCCCCAGCATTGGCAGCCTGAGGGTTAGGTTTGCCAGGCGGAGCAGCTGCGGATCCGTGCCCGCAATTTCATTGCCAACTGCCAGGGTGATTGCCCGCCAATCTGCAGGAATCTGCCAGGTAAAGAGGTCCGTGGCTTCTTCAGCTGCCTCAAGGACAATCAATTTTGTGCCTGCGGCAAGCAGGTTTTGCGCCAACTCAACGGCATTATTGCTATGTTCCCAAAGGAGGCGCCGTTCAGCGCCCAGGGCAGTTCTTGCCACTGCCTCCTGGTCATCTGGTGTGGGGCTGATCCCGCACAAGTAAAGCCTTGCAAAGCCCGCCCCATCCGCACTTCTGAAAATAGCGCCCACATTCAGTGCTGAACGTACGTTATCCAGAAGCCCGAATAATTGGCGATTTGTGTTTAGGGTTGGGCTCATTGCTTGATCTGAATTCTGAGAAAGGCGGTCATCGGTGATTATTAACTCACCACCGCACTTGGGGCAAAATTTGCCGCTGAATTGCGCCAGATCCAGCGGAAAGCGCAAGCGGCAAACCGGGTTGCGGCATTCTGCAAAGGCCCAATCAGCTGTTGGAAGCATGCCCTTAGTTTACCAAGCTTTGCATCTGACCTGGGATTGTGTGCAGGATGGGACTTTTGGTTCAGGGATGAGGACTGGATCAGGACGAGAATTTTGCGATTTAAATGTTAGGCGCCTGGGTGAGGGGGGCACCCAAGCGCCTAACAACATTAGTATACATAATTAGGCAAAAAAATCAAGGTATTTTGAGAGAGTTTGTGTAATTAATGTGTAGGATTTTAGTGTTTCTTGTGTAGGTTTTTAGAATTTCTGTAAGCATTCATACGGATTTTCGAATGGAGGGACAGACCCACGATAGCGGAGGATGATTTAGTTGGTTCCGGTGCAAAAAGGTTTAAAGCGGTAGCCTGCCAGGGTCAAATCGTGAAGAACCAGGCCAAGGCCTTCAACTGTGTTTTCACGGTTTTCGCCGCCATCATGCATCAGAACCACTTTATTGGCATAACCGAGGCCGGCTTTGACGTTATTCAGAATTGAATCCCCGGGAATTCCCTTCCAATCCAAAGTGTCAATCGTCCAAAATGCTGGCACAAATCCAATTTGATTCATATAAGAATAAACCTGGGTATCCACTGCACCATAAGGCGGCCGAAGGCAGGCGCTTACCTGGCTGGAAAGACCATCAGTGTTTGCCAGTGCATTGAGGATGGCCCAATTCGTATTGGCTACTTCTTTGTAAAAACTGCCGTAATCCAGCTTGGTAAAATCCACGTGGCTGTAACTGTGGTTCGCCAGGGTCTGACCGCCTTCTGCCAAAGCTCTGACAAGATCGGGAAAACTGGCCGCGCTGCGTCCGAGTTCAAAAAATGTGCCTACAGCATGATAGTGCTGCATCAATTCAAGGATTTGAGGGGTCCACTTCGGGTCCGGGCCATCATTAAAGGTTAGATAAATAACTTTATCGGGGTCGGCTGATCCCTCGCCGTTGGAGCTTTCTCCAGTTGTGGAGATTGGATCTGGTTCGATAGGTCTCGTCCAGTCAGCTGCCAGTTGGTTAAAATCATTGCCCGAACTCTGAGGAGGCATGGACCCTTGCGAGCTCAAGCCCACGGCCGACTGGCCGTAAACTGTCTGCCCGAAACTTGCCAGGAACAATAGAATCAATAGCCCGCTGAGAACTGGTTTTAAGTGGTGGTTTTTCATAGACTTGCTTTTTCCGATTATACAACAATCGGATTTTTGCCTTCCGAACCCTGCATAGACTTGGCGCGAGCAGGGCATAAACCGCTGTGGCTCGAATTGAATCTTTCCATTATCTGGAGAAGCTGGTTAATGATATTTTTTGGTCAGCAGCACCTGTTTTATTTGTTCGAAAAGTTCAGGGTTAGCTGCCAAAAGGCTGGGAGCCCCTTCAAAAAGTGAGACGGTTTCATAGATGGGCTCCACGATGCCGCCTGCCTCGCGAATGAGCAGGATGCCCGCAGCCGCGTCCCAGGGGTAAAGCGCGATTTCCCAAAAGCCTTCCACCCGACCGCAAGCCACATAGGCCAGGTCCAGCGCGGCAGAACCGAGGCGTCTGACCGTCTGCGTCACATGGGAAAGGTTGAGAAAGTTATCCACGTTGGATCGCGGTGTGTCCAGTAAATGGAAGCGGAAGCCGGTGATCAGCATGGCATCGATCAGTTTGTCAATTTTGGAAACCCGGATAGGCTTGCCGTTCAAGCTGGCCCCCTTGCCGAGTTCAGCACTGAACATTTCATCCCGGGAGGGGTCGTAGATCACACCCATCTGCAATTCCCCTTTGTAGGCGTAAGCAATGGAAATAGCATAGATCGGCAAACCGTGGGCATAATTGAGTGTTCCATCAAGCGGGTCAATAAACCATTGGTGCTCAAGGTTGTCAGCATGTTGGCCGCTTTCTTCTGCCATGATGCTATGATCCGGGAAGGATTGCTTCACTTTACCCTTCAAAAAGGCTTCGCTGAGCATGTCAGCCCGGGTGACCAGGTCTGCTTTGCTCTTATGCTCGGTTTGCAGGTCATCAAACTGCATTTCCTTAACAACCTGGCCGATTTCTCTTGCCCAGGCTTCTATTTCAACTAATTCCGGTTTTTTCATGCCCTGCTCACTATTTTTTGTTCATTCTATCACCCAATCTCTCGCTGCAACTTGTGGAAAAGGGGTGGAAAAGCTGTTGAGATGCCTGTAGATAAGTGGTTATAATTGGTTAAAGATCATATATTTTTGTGGAAAGAGAGACCATGGAAGCCACTAATTCGATGCCGAATTTTGCGGTCCTGCAGCTTTCAGGCTGTTCTGGTTGCGAGGTCTCGCTACTAAACTCCAACGAGTGGGTGGACAAATATGATCTGCTCTATATGCCTCTTGTCATCACCACACAGAAAATTCCAACTGAAATTGAAACCTTGATTATTACCGGCGGGGTGCGTAACGAAGAAGATGAGTACAACCTGCGCAAGGCGGCCGCTAGTGCCAAACGGGTTGTGGCGGTCGGCACCTGTGCCATCTCAGGCGGGGTAGCTAACCTGGGCGACCGCGACGAAGTGCGCCAGCTCTTCAACCAGGATTTAAAGCGCCACAACCTGCCCTCCTTACTGCCGAAATGTCACCCTGTGGATAAATTCGTCGAGGTGGATCTCTATTTGCCCGGCTGCCCGCCGACACCAGAGCTTTTTATGGCTGCACTGACCAGTCCGGAGGATTTTAATCCTGGCATCATCGTTTGCGCGGAATGCGGCCGCAAAAAACTTGGCGATATGAAGCCCAAGCACCTCACTGGCTTCCAGACTGCGGTGGACATGCCGGACATTTGCCTGGTGAACCAGGGATTTTTGTGTGTTGGGACATCCACCCGCGGCGGCTGCCGCGCGCTTTGCACCATTCCCGGGCACCCCTGCGTTGGCTGCAGGGGGCCTTCAGACCTCCTGATCGAGAAAGAATCCGGGGTTTGGCTTGAAAGCATCAAAAGAACTTTCGGCCGCATGACTGAAGTGCCCGAGGAAGAATTGGATGCAGCCCTCACGAGCCCGCAGCTTTCGCTATTCCTTTTCCAATTTGCTGATTACGAGGGCGAAGGTATCAAACCACGCAATAAGAACAAGGTGCTCTGATGACGATTTTAACTTTCCCGATGAGCCGCATTGAAGGCCATGCCCGCGTGGTGATTGAAGAAGATGGCGGCGTGGTTCAATCTGCCGATTTTCAGGCCATGGAGATGCGCGGTTTCCGCTATTTTGTGATTGGAACGCCTTCCGAGCAGATGCCGGTGATCGTACCCCGTATTTGCGGCGTGTGTTCCACTGCCCATCATGTGGCTTCGGTCAAAGCTCTGGAAGACCTTTACGGGATCACGCCGCCCCCCATCGCTGAGAAGATCCGCGAAATCCTCCTGCTTGGGCAGCTGATTCAAAATCAGGCTACCTCGCTTTTCCTCTTCACCATGCCAGATCGCATGGGCGTTAATTCCATTTTTGCTGCAGAAGATTTAGATTGTTGCGGCTTGAACGACACCAATCTCACCCAATCGGCCTTGCGTGTGCGCAAAGCTGGTACTGACTTGATTACCTTGGCCGGCGGGCAGTTCATCCACCCGGTTAAGGCGGTTATCGGCGGGGTGACCAGTGGCATCAAACGCGAGCGCGCCGATGCCATGCTCAAAATTCTGGATGATGTTCTGCCAGTCGCTAAGGGCTTGTTCGACTGCTATTGGAGGCTTTCTCTGAACCTGCGTGACCGCATAGGCACCTGGGGTGATGATGAGCCCACTTACTACCTGGCTTCCACCCAGGACGATGACCTGACCCTCAACAGCGAGCGTTTGCGGGTACTGGACCCCACGGGCAAAGAAATCGCGGGCTTTAAACCGCGTGATTACCAAAAGCATCTCATTATGGAAGAGTCGCGTTATTCGTACGCCGGCGAGAGTTCTTTCCAGGGCCAGATCATCAGGGCAAACAGCCTTGCCCGTATGAATATGGCCCGTAAATTGAACACGCCCGAAGCAGATCTTTATTTACAGCGTTTCAAGCAGGAATTTGGCGACCCTGCCCATGCCATTTTATTGTTTGATATTTGCCGCGGCATTGAACTGGTCTATGCCATTGAGAAAGCGCGCCAAATGTTGGAGGATAACCTGGAACAGGGGGATGTGAAGGTGGATTACAGCGTTCAGGATGGCGTGGGTTTTGGTTTGGTTGAAGCCCCGCGAGGTCCTTTGATCCACCGTTATGAAGTTGAAAATGGCTTGATTAAGGATGCCGATTTCGTCATTCCGACTGCCCATAATATGCGCGCGATCCGCCGGGCGCTGATGGTAGTGGCTAATCGCTACATCAGCCCAAATGGCATCAATTTGGAGTTGGATAAGGCGGTCGGCCGGGTGGTGCGCGCTTTTGACCCTTGCATCGCCTGCGCCACACAGTAAGACTTGCGTAAGCTTATCTTTCAGTCTTCGCGAGCGTAGCCTCGCGATCTGGGGTGCCCCGTCAGAAATCAAAA
>WOZB01000029.1 GCA_011620445.1 Anaerolineaceae bacterium
GGTTGATAAAGCCCTCACAATGCTCAAAGAATGTACCGGGTACTTTGAAGGGGATAAATTTATCAACACAGCAGAAAAACTGGAGGTCTGGGCCATCCAAGACGGTAATACGACTGCATACAGCGGTAATCCCTTAGAAGTGAAGCCTGTTATCCGCGTCCGTGGGCGCTACCGCGATTTTGCCCTACTTGAGACCCCCACCCTGGGCATACTTGCCCGTTCCACGCGCATTGCCACCAACGTTTATGAAACCTTGATCGCCGCCAGGGGTAAACCGATGCTTTTCTTCCCTGCGCGCTTCGACCTGCACGAAGTTCAGGCAGCAGATGGGTACGCCTACCTTATCGCCATCAACCGCTATAACCACGATTATGGCTCTACGATAGGACCATTCGTTTCCACTGACGCCCAAGCCGACTGGTGGGGCGGGTCCGGAGGCGGCACAGTTTCCCATTCAACCATTTGCAGCTTCCTGGGGGATTCCCCGGAGGCCATGCTGCAATTCTCACGTATTATGGATGTCAATACCCCCCGCATCATGTTGGTCGATTTTGATAACGACTGTGTGCGCACTTCAGTTGAGGTGGCTGAAGTGATGTTCAGACAGTACATTGACTGCCTGGTATCCGGAAGGAAAGAGGAGGCCCACAAATATCGCCTGGATGGTGTGCGTTTGGATACCAGCGGCTCCATGCGAGACGTTTCTGTTGAGGCTCTCGGCGAGCCATCTTTGGATTTTGGAGTCAATGCCCGCCTGGTGAGCAATGTGCGCAAGGGTTTGGACTCGGCCTGGGAAACCTGGGATATTCCCGCCGAATGGCGCGAGGAAGCCCGCAAGTTTTGCTACTCTGTGAAGATCGTCGTCTCCGGTGGCTTCACACCTGAGCGTATTGCAAAGTTTGAGCGTCTTGGCATCCCGGTAGATACCTACGCCGTAGGGTCATACTTCTTCGATAATCACGATCGTACCAATACAGACTTCACCGCTGACGTAGTGCGGGTGAAAATTGATGGTACCTGGGTTGACCTTTCCAAAGTCGGCCGGAAAGCAACCGACAATGCCGACCTCGTGCGGGTCTGGTAAAAACATTAAATACTAAGGGCCCGATTTTTCGGGTCCTTTTTTGTACCAAGCATGTTAAGATAAAAAGATGCAGGACAAGCCACTTTCTGAAGCCACAAAAAGAGAAAAACCACGCTTCAGCTTGCCGCAATGTTTAGCGGCTCTCCTGATCTGCATTCTTCCAATTGTGATATTGTGGGGAATTTTTAGGGTAAACAACAGTCAGCTCTCTGATTTCCATCTGATTAACAGCGATGAGTTTGATTACTTTGCAGAGTCCATTTCCATCGCCCGCAATGGTCTCATCAACGATGAAAGCGGCTACTTTGGCTACAGTTTGAACCTGCATGCCAAATTACTCAATTATGGTGCTCATGCCCCCTTCAATCTCCTGCCAATCGCTCTCGCTGCCGAATTTACTAATAACTACCAGTCCAGTGCCTTATTGGCTAACCTGGTTTTGCTTTGCATTTCTTTGTTTGTCTTTTTCCTGCTCCGCAGGTCGCTGAAGGATCTGGCTGTCCTGGTGTTACTGCTTTTCAGCTTCCTGCCTTTCATGCTTTACTTCTTTACAGGCATGATCGAAGTGCTCATTTATGTAGGTTTGATCCTGCTTCTGCCACTTTATGAGAAATTGTTTGAAAAAAAAGAACAATCTCCTGTCCTGCTTGCCTATATCCTGCTGGTTCTTCTCTGGAGTCTCTTCCGCATCACGCATATTTTCTTTCTTTTACCCGCTTTTCTTGATGAAATCGGCATCCTGAAGAAAAAAGCGCTCCCCACACTGATCAAGTATGCCCTTATTGTCCTGGGCATCACGGCAGTGCTGTGGCTACTCTCAGCATCGTTCCCCTGGTCCTTTATCGGGCAGTGGCTGCGCTCAAGCCAAAAATTCAGTTTCTTTTTCAGGCACGGCTTTTCAATGGCATTCAAGTTTCTGCAACCAGGTTTTGGCGAACCCATGGAAGTTGTTCTTCGCTACATATACCTGATTTGGACCGGGGTCCTGGCCTTGCTATCACTTAAGTCTCGAGAAAAGATGTCTGAGTCTGAGCGGTTATTCGTTCTCGGCCATTTGGCTGTTTTGCTTGCCCATCTGGTCTTTGTACTCTTCTTATATGACTTTGATGAAATCCGGGGTTTCAGGATGCTTTCGCCCATCCTTTTCTTTTCGATGGCCTCATGTTTGCTGTGGGTCCCCAAAAAATTGCCGAAAAACCTTGCCCGGCTTTCAATTCTGGTAACCTGGCTGGTTTTCCTTGCGGTCGCCTTCCCCCAACGCCGGATGCTTTATACAGAAACCATACTCAGACGCCTGGAACCTGTCCACAAGTCGCAAGTTTTTAATTGGGCTGAATACAATCAAAATCCGCAGGATCGCTGGGAGAATACCATCTATGTGGATCTATTCATCTATCCGGATATGGATTACGCCTACTTCACTCCTGGAATGGGTATGATGGTATTTCGCGTGGATGAGCTGGATGATTTCCTGGCCGCCTCTTCTCCTGAAACATTAAAAGCCAAGTACCTTATCAGTTCTGCGGATACTGCTTTCCCAGGTTATGAAATAGTGGGCACCGACATGGATATCAGCCTCTACCAAAAAGTGACCCCATAAAACTATGGATATGCAGATAGTGACTAACCTGAAGGAAGAAACGGGAGCACGCAAACAGGTTGCATATATTTTCTTTTTCTTCCTGCCATTCATATTGCTTTTGATTCTCTTCCTAATCATCCGCAAAAATCCCATGGACTTTCGTTTGGTGTTCAGCGATGAGTTGGATTATTGGGCAGAAACCGCCTCCCTCATGGAACGCGGCTTGTTTAGCCCCAACGCCGGCTACTTTGGGTACAGCTTCAGCAACCATGCCCGCTTTTTGTATTTTGGGGCTCATGGGTTCTTCAACCTGATTCCATATGCTCTCTTCGGTTTTTTTGCCCCGCGCACCCACCTCACTGTGTTGCTGCTCAATGCCCTGTTCATGGGAATCAGCCTTTCAACTTCTTATTACCTCTTGGGCTCTTTTCGTAAAATTCTGGCCATTACCTTGCTGCTTTTTGGCTTCTATCCCTTTTATCTCTATTACCAAACCGGAATGATAGAGACGCTTTGTTATGCAGGTTCGATCTTCCTTGCCATCCTCTGTGTTAAGTGCTTCGCAAAAAGCCCAAGGCAGTGGTATTTTTTGAAGCTTTACTTCTGGTTGGTCATTATTTTCAGCCTATTTCGCCTGAGTAATTTTGTCCTGATCATCCCGGCCTTTTTTCTTGAAATTAACCTTAAGAAGCAGAAATTCTTTGTGACCTTAATAAAATATGGGGCAGCGGCCGTTTTGGTAGCGTTGCTCTCAATTCTCCCTGCTACCACCTACCCCTGGGGATTCCTTTCCGAGTTAGGTAAATCCGCTAACATACTGACTCTGATTCTTGGTCACACAGCTTCGAACATCAAGCTTTTTTTTGATCTTAAAGCCGGATATGCACTTGAAATTTTGCCAAGGTTTCTCTTTCTCTTCTGGTTGGTCTTTTTGTGCATCTACCTCCTCGTGGAAAAGAATCGCAATAACAGAGGGTTCAACAATTTCTTGGTCTCTCAAATATTGTCATTGCTTGCCTTACTGCTGCTAAATCTCACCCTGTACGATATTGGTTCCTTCCGCGATTTACGCGTCTTCTCGCCCATCCTGGTTTTTTCCATGATCGCATTCTTCCTTTCCGGCCAAGGAAAACATGCTGAAAAGTGGGTTTTAGGGCTGGCGGTGATTTTTCTGCTGGCTTCAAACTACGTGGTTTTCAAAGACCGCAACCTGGCGTGGGATTTATTTATCGCAGACCGCTATGAGGTAACCAATGCCCCGGCCATCCTAAAAGATGTGCGCTATGACCCCGATGCCAAAACCCGATGGGAAAACACGGTCTATGTGGACCTGGATGCGTATGGAGAATTGGATTGGCAAAACTATGACCCAGGCATCGGCTTGATGGTGCTCAGTCCGGAAGAGGCGGAGAGCCTCGAATCTGCAAATCCAAGGCTTCCTCTAAAAGCTAAGTACATTATCAGCAGTAAGGAAGGCCAAATTATTGGTTATGACTTTCTCGCTAAATATTCCAATCTCTCACTCAGTATCAAGGAAGACAATTAAATGGTGGGGCAGAAAAGTAATTCAAAGAGTAAACAAGTTCTGAAGGAATACATCGCTGTAGTTCTCATGGCCTTGTTTCCTTTTCTACTCCTTGCCCTGCTGTTCTTATTCCTCAGACGTTCCCCTTCCGAGTACCACTTGATGGGAAGCGATGAAATGGATTATTGGATTGAGAGCGCCACAATCATGAAGCGTGGACTACTGAACCAAAATACAGGTTTCTTTGGTTACAGCTGGCAGACACATGCCAGGCTATTAAATTATGGCGGTCATGGACTTTTCAGCATCTTTCCCTTCATTCTCCTTGGCTCGTTCACGTCTTGGCAACAATCCTCGATGATGCTGGTAAATGCAGCATTAATTTCCGTCTCAATAGTTTTCTCTTACTTTATGAGTCGTTCAACATTGAAAATAATTGCGAATATTTTCAACCTCTTCCTTTTCACAGCATTCAGCTTGTATTTTGTAAGCGGCATGCTGGAAGCCTTGATGTTCGCGGGTTCAATGATGTTCGCGGTATTACTCCCTGAATTATTTAGAGAGAATGGAACCAATAAGGTCGCGTTCCGATGGTTCCTAGGTCTGGGTATTGCCTGGAGCCTGTTTCGACTAAGCAATATAGTATTTCTGCTCCCTCTAATTTTTTGGGAAATCCATTACTTAAATAACAAGTGGTGGTGGGTACTGCTTAAGTATGGATTGATTAGCTTTATACTTGTCTTTGTTTCTCTCCTCTTCACCGCTCCATATCCATGGGGATTTATAACTGTATTATTTTCTTCTGAAAGTAAATTGTTGCTATTTACCTCCCATTTTATGGAAAACATAAGATTATTCTTTAGGTTTGATCAAGCCAGGTTGATTGAAGTTGTGTTCCGCCTTGGTTATCTTCTTTGGATGCTTTGTTTAGGAGCAAACCTGATCTATTCAGGGTTCAAAACTAAAAACCGAACCTTTAATTTCTTTTCTCTCATTCAGCTTATGGTCTTAATTTCGGTTTTACTACTGCATCTGTGTTTTTATGACGTTGGTGAACTTCGAGATTTAAGAGTGTTATCGCCTATTTTATTCTTTTCATTCGCAACAACTATATTTTCATCTTTCGAACGCTTCTGGAAAAAGTACTTGGTAGCCTTTATCATCGGTTTTCTGATGCTAACTACCTTGCTGAATATGATTCATATTAAGTCCCTAAAATCTGAGTTTATTGATCCATATTTTGATGACAAACGGACAATTGACCTGTTTAAATATGTCCGTTATGACCAGCAAGCAGCCGACCGATGGCAGAATACGGTTTATCTGGATGTGTTTAACTATGTATGGATGGACTTTAATCATTACGATCCTGGCATTGCCGTGATGTTACCTGTTGGCGGGGATTTCGAATCCTTAAGGTTAAACGATGTGAAATCTACTCTAAAGGCAAAATATCTGATTACTTACCGTTTTTCATCGCTTCCAGAATACGAATTAATTGCGTCAGATGACGAGGTCTATCTATTGCAGAAAATAGAGGACTAGATTCATAACGACTCAAACCTGATTAGTTCCCCTGTATTTAATCAGTAATTACTGCGGACAGAAATTTATTGTCGATCTAGATTTCCGATAATAATAATTTCCAAACTTCATCCGCCTGCGCTAAAGGCTGATAACCTGGGAGGCGGACTGCATGGCTGCCAGGATATCCGGCATGTTGCCAACCCGACCGACCTTCACTTTATCCATCAAGCCAAAACTTTCCAGACAAGTCGAGCACGAAATCAGTTCCACACCTTTGGCCTCAAGCTGCCTGAGCCATTCAAGTACCAGGGAACCTTCACAAACTAATCGAACCCCATCAGTATAAAAAAGTATTTTGCCTGGGTACTGATTGGATTGGTAAAGGAAACTGAGGAATTTCACTGCCACAAAGGTCTGCAGCTCATTTGGTGCCTCGCCCAAACCGTTGCGAGTGAAGAGTAAAACGCTTGATTTATCCATGTTCAGTTTCCTTTCAAATATATATGCGATTAAGTGTGCGTCAGGGAGTCTTTAACCGTCAGAATAGTGGCTAAAACCATTATCCCTAATGCTACCCAAAACTGAGCGGAAGGCAAGTCGCGGTATAGGATTAATGAGATCAAAACTCCGAAAAATGGGGCTGTTGAATAAAAAGCGCTGGTTTTTGCCGCTCCAAGGTCTCTTTGAGCCTTAATATAGAAGTAAATACTCAAGCCGTAAGCCACAAAGCCGAGCAGCATCGCCAGAATAATGCCCAACCCAGTACCCTGCGTCTGCCGGCTGATGAGCGCTACCAGCAAGGCCCCCAAGCCAGAGCCGAAGCCCTTAACCACCACAATTTGGATAGGGTTTTTACCGGAGAGCCGACGGGTTATATTGTTCTCAAACCCCCAACACATGGTAGCACCGAGAACCAGCAAGGCCCCGGGAGAAAGCGTTAAGGTGCTGAGGTTACCCTGAACTGAAAGGAGCAAGCTGGCTATCACAACCAAAAAAATGGCCAACCAGAGCCGCCCGCTCACTTTCTCTTTGAAGATTGCCAGAGCTACGACAGTTGTGGCCACGATCTCAAAATTTACCAATAGGGAAGCGGTTTCCGCTGAAATTCTCGTCAAACCCAACATCAGCAGGATCGGAGCAGCAATATCCAGCACAACCATGCCAGCCAGCCAGGGCATGTCTTTCCAGTCCAGGTCTTTTTCCTGGCTTTGCTGTTCCTTTTTTGAGGTGGCCAGATAAAGCAGCGACATACCCAAGCCAGTGCCAATATACAACAAGGAAGCCATTAACTCCGGCGCAACAAGATTCAGCAGAAGTTTGGAAAAAGGCGCATTAAGGCCAAAAAGTAATGCCGCCGCAATAGCCATGGCGACGGCTTTACCCGCCTTTTTGTCAGTGGGTATCACGCGCTCCTAAGAACAGCGTTGTATTGATGGTTAAGGTATCGCACAATCCGATTGCGGATGGTTTCGGCATCCTTCACTCCCAAAGTTCTATCAGTCGCCTGGTAGGTCAGTTGATAAGCCATGGATTTCTTGCCTTCACCCAGTTTAGGGTCACGGTAGATATCAAAGAGCCTCACCTCGACGAGAAGCTTGCCGCCAGACTGACGAATGGCATCTTCCAGTTCAGCAGCCGGCAGACTTTCATCCACAATGACGGCGATATCCTCGCTCATGGTTGGGAAATTTGAAAGTGACTGGAACTTGAAATTTCCCTGCGCCTTTTGGATCAATAGATCTGCATCCAGTTCAGCTGCATAGATGGGTACATCCTTGAAGTTGTAATTCGTCTTGACCATCGGGTGGATTTCACCCATTAACCCCAAGCATTCTTCCCCAATGAAGATTTGGGCACATTTCCCCGGATGAAAACTAGGGTCGCTGGCCGACTTAAAGGTCACTTTTGGCAGGTGCAAAGCGCTGAATAGCACTTCGAGCACAGCTTTCAGGTCATAGAAGTCAACCTGGCGGGGGTCATTATCCAACCAGGTTGAAAGGTCGCGCGTACCGGTCATGCCGATGGTCAGATGATTGCTTTCCCTCGGTAAGGATTGATCCTGGATAGGTAAGAATACTGGGCCGATCTCGAACAGCGCCAGGCTATCCCTAAATTTTGTGTTGTATTCCAATAATTCCAGCATGGTTGGAAGAGTCCTGCGGCGCATTACGGTTCGTTCAGGCGTAATAGGATTTTTGATACGCACGTATTTTTCTTCCGGATTGCTATCGCGATTGGGAAAGATGGCGGCTTCGCGCTCTGGGGAGGTTTGCCGGTAGGTAAAGGTATCCTGTAGGCCAGCCTGAGCCAGGATTTCACGTATGCGGTCACTCATATCAACGTCCAGATTGCCGCGTTGGACCGGCAGCTCATGTGCCATCCGTGTAGCCGGAATCTTGTCATAACCATAGACCCGGCTGATCTCTTCCAATAGGTTAGCCTGGCCAATGAGCCCGGGTTCAATATCCAGGCGTATGGCGGGTGATTTGGCCGTGATTTGGCTGCCTTCAATCCGGCACTCAAAGCCCAGGCGTGTCAGGATATCCTCTGCTTCTGCTAGCGGGATAGCTATGCCAAGAAAACGCTCAATGCGCTGATCAGAAAGGCTTACCACAGCTACTTCTGGCGGCATTGGGTACTGGTCGATGATACCCTCAACTACGCGGCCGCCGCCCCATTCAAGCAGTCTGCGAAGGCAAAGGCTTAATGCCTGGGCAGCCAGACCTGGGTGCACACCGCGCGAGAAGCGGTAAGAAGCTTCGCTGCTGATGCGGGTTTTGCTGCAGGTCTTGCGGATATTGATGAGGTTCCAGCTGGCTGCTTCAAGCAGAACCTTGCTGGTTTGCGGCAGAATACCGCTTTGCACGCCGCCCATCACTCCGGCAAGTGAAAGAGCCCCTTGGGTATCTGAAACTACAACCATCTGGGGGTCAAGTGACAGCTGGGTTCCATCCAATAATTGCAGTTTTTCATCAGGATTTGCCGTACGGGTGATAATTTTAGGCTTTGCCCCGCTACTGCGGTCCATTAAGGTGTCGTAGTCAAAAGCATGCAGAGGTTCGCCCGTGTCCAACATGGTGTAATTGGTGGCATCCACCAGCGCGTCAATTGGGCGCATACCAGCCAAAGCCAGGCGGCGTTGCACCCAGTAGGGGCTGGGTTTTGCCTGGGTACCTTCTACCATGCCGAGCATAAAGCGCGGGTTTAGGTCGGGATTGCGAATTTCCAGCCCGACTTTAGTCTCAATCTCAGTACCCGGTTTAAGGTCCAAACCCTTTGGCAGGTGAAGCTCGCGTTTGAAGCCGGCTGCCAATTCCCGGGCAATGCCCATCATGGCTGTGTTGCGCACCATATTTGGAAGTGTGGAGACCTCGAAGACGGCATCGCCCATGTAGTCCGCCAACGGCATACCGGTTGGAGCATCCGCGTCAAGAATAATGACCCCGTTGTGCTCGTCGGAAATCCCCAACTCTTTCTCGCTGCAGATCATGGAAGAAGATTCTACGCCGCGGATCACAGCTTTCTTGAGTTTGCTGAGCACCTGCCCAGGCTGGTGACCGTCATAAATGATGGAGCCTTCCCTGGCGTAGGCCACTTTCAGCGGCTGCGCAAGTGGTCCCTGACCTTTGTAGGGCATTAAATTAGGCGCACCAGTCAGTACAGTATGCACACCGTTGCCGTCATCCACCTGGCAGAGGGTCAGTTTATCCGCGTTGGGGTGGATGGCAACCTCATTCACCTGGGCAACCACAATCTTTTCCGGGTCCCAAGCCAGGCCTTCAAAGCGAAATTGCTGTTTGCCTCCTTCAAGCGGTTTTGATAAACCAACAACTTTGATGCCTTCAACTTCAAGGCCGAGCATGGTTAATTTGTAAGCAATCTCTTCGAGGCTTATGCCTTCGAGATCAACGTATTCTTTAATCCAGGAAAGTACTGCTTTCATGTTTGTCTCTCCTCTTAGAACTGTTCGAGAAAGCGAATGTCGTTATTGCGAAAATAGCGGATGTCGTCCACCTGGTAGCGCAGCAATGTGGCACGGTCTACGCCCATACCGGCAGCAAAGCCGGTAAATATTTCGGGGTCGTAGCCGCCATATTCCAACACCCGGGGGTGCACCATGCCGCAGCCGCCCCATTCCAGCCATCCGCCGCCATGACAGACACCGCAGCCCTTGCCGCCGCAGACAAAGCACTCTACGTCCAGTTCGGCGCTCGGTTCCGTGAATGGGAAGTAGGAGGGCCGCAAGCGGATTTGGGTTTGCTCGCCGAACATGCGGCGGGCAAAATCCTGCAGCGTTCCCTTCAGGTCAGCAAAGGTGATACCCTTGTCAACTGCTAAAAGTTCAACCTGCATGAATTCAATTTCGTGGCTTTGATCCTGTTGCTCATAGCGGAAACAGGCTCCCGGTAGGATCACGCGGATGGGCTGTGGGCAATATTCCCGCATAGCGTGGATCTGGCCTGGCGATGTGTGCGTGCGCAAAACGATATTGTCTTTGTCAGTGTAGAAAGTATCCCACATGTCCCGGGCGGGATGATGGGGCGGAATATTAAGGAAAGTGAAATTGAAATCATCTGTTTCAACCTCGGGGCTCTGGTAAATTTGGAAGCCCATTTGGCCGACTACCCGGTAGATTTCCTGGGCGGTAAGATTGAGCGGATGGATACGTCCCCGGCGTAAACCTCGGCCTGGCAGGGTCACATCAATGGTTCCCTGGCTCATCCGCGCTTCCAGTTCTTTTTGTTTGATGAGAGCCAGTTTGCCAGCAAGTGCTGTTTCCAAAACGACCTTGGCAGCATTGACAGCTTTTCCAAAAGCAGGGCGTTCTTCGTTGGGCACCGTTACCACCTGCCCGAAAGCAGACATGGTTACGGAAGTTTTGCCCAGGTGATTTTGCTTCCACTGGTCCAGCTGAGCCTGATCCTGCACCTTCTCCAGATTTTCAAGCGCTGCAAGGCGCTCTGCTTCAAGTCTTCTCTCAATTTCCAACATGCTTCCTCTTTTCTTCAACGGGCAAGAAAAAAACCCGCCCTTAATGCAAGGGACGGGTTAAGTTACCGCGGTACCACCCTCGTTGGCCAAAATTCCGGCCCACTCGTTTGCCTATAACGCGGCATCCCGATGCCAACTACAACCTTGCGGCTTCACCAGCACAACTCCGGAGGGAACTTCGGCAT
>WOZB01000003.1 GCA_011620445.1 Anaerolineaceae bacterium
ACCCGTTGCAGAATTGTTAATGTAATCGCAAGAATCATTATGAATTGAGAGCAGTAAACCCGCCCGGAAGTCTTCGAGACGCGAGTCAAATTCATCCAGCAGGACTGTTTCGTAACCCAAGTCTTCCAACTTCTGTTGTACGTAGGTCGCGATGGTGGAGTTAACCTGTAGTTCTGTCAGTCCGTCTGAACACACTGCACCGGGATCATCTCCGTTGCCCCGATGACCTACCACGATGCCTACCCGTGAAAGAGGGAAGTTAGCCGGCATTTGGGTATCGCCGTTCAGGTTATTGCCCATGGAACTTGAACTGATGGCATCAATCATTTTTCCGGTTGCCGATGTAGCAGCTGAGCCGCCAGGCATCCAAAGGGTAAATAAAGTAGCCACAATGATGGCAGATCCAATCACGATTTGAAGCGCTTGCAAAGTCACATTTTTGCGGTGTGTTGGCTTCATCGGAACAGATTTACCGGTTGGGTCGTAGTTCCTCACCGGTTCATAGTTCGGTTCAAAGGAAGCGTAATCCCGGCCATTATTACTGGCTTTTGTTCTGTCGCTCATCGGCCTAATAATACAACACTTTGAGGTCGATGCAAAATTTAAACCTGCTTACAAAGGTTCCCGAATTTGGTAAAATCTCCTCCAGAGGTGGATTATGGAGACTGAAAAATTAAGCACGGAAGACCGGGATATCCTTCTGAAGGTCGCTCGCCAAAGCATTGAGCGGGCTGTCCGCGGGGAGCCGAAATTAACCCTAAGTGTTAAGGATTATTCAGCTCTGCTGCAGCGTAATGGCGCCAGTTTTGTCACTCTTACTCTCAACGGCCGCTTGCGCGGCTGCATAGGAACATTGCAAGCCTACCAGGCTCTGGTTTTGGATGTGCGGGAACATGCCATCCTGGCCGCCTTGGAAGACCCTCGTTTTCCGCCGGTCGCTGAAAGGGAATTGGCAGCTATCAAGATCGAGATTTCACGCCTGACCGAACCAAAACCACTCTCTTACCAGACTCCTCAAGACCTTCTACAAGGTTTGCACCCTGGAACAGATGGTGTTGTCCTTCGCCTTGGCTATCGTTCAGCCACTTACTTGCCCCAGGTTTGGGATCAAATTCCGGACCCGGCAGATTTCTTGAGTGAACTTTGCTTAAAGATGGGTACCTCAGCCGATACCTGGAAAAAGCAAAAATTGGAAGTCAGCACTTACCAGGTTGAAGAATTCAGCGAAAAATAGCCTTCTGCAGCGTCTCAAATTCTGAATCATATTGGGTATAAAAAGCGCTGGTACAGCCAGCGCAAAATTGACATTTTAATAAAGACCTATAAGCTACGGCTTAGGTATCGCTTGATCCTCTGGCAGCTCACCAGGCCGTTCTAGGGTTTCCTGCGGTGCAGGCGGGACTGCGTCATAAGGCTGGTGGTCGTCCACCGGTGTATTCGATTGGTCTGGTATGGCAGGGGTTTGGTAATAGAGGCTGGAATAAGGCTGGCTGTAAGGTGGTTGTGGAGCATAGTTTACTGCAGTAGCCCGGTAAGGTCCGCCCTGGGTTGACACGGAGTAAGCCTGGCCTATCAAGTGGCTCACCATCAAGCCTGCGTAAGTACCGGTGATCAAAGTACCAATGAAGAAGAGAATGCTGCCCATTGGTGCAATCAAAGCTGCCAACAGCCCTCCAGCCAGTACGAGAAGCCATTCAGTAATGTTTTTGGAAAACATCTTCGTAATCTTGGAAATAGCCAAGCCTGAAGAAATCGTCTCCTCCATGGCAAAATGAGCTTGCGCTACTGGCATGAGCAGCCATAAGAATACAAAGTAAACAAGAATGGTTCCACCACAAAGGATACTCCATAGGATCGCTAACACTGGAGTGCTTTGATTGTTGCTGCTTATCGAAAATGGAATAATCACCAGTCCGATCAGCAGAAACAACGGAATTGCATAGATCAGCATGACCACGAACCATTTGAAACCCCTGGCCAGATCCTTCCCAAAATCTAATTGTGGCAGCGGCAATGCTTCGCGGTTTGCGACATTGCGGATAAGATGGAGCATGTACCCGGCTATGACTAGGGGCCCAATAATCGGAATGATGCTGCACAATACTGGCAGGATAAGCTTGGATAACCAGTCAGGATCCGTAAATATGTAAGTGAACGACTTGGGAAAATTCATTTATCGCCTCCGAATCATCAGCAAAATCTGGAATACCTGGTAAGTTGCCCTAAACTTGGACGAACTCTTTAACATCGACCACAAAAACAGTAGCTTTGTGCTCTTTGGGATCTTTTGGCTGATTTGTATTTTCGCGCAGGATTTCAATTGCCCTTGGAATGCGGATTTCATCAGTCCCGATCAAGAGCGTACTTCTGCCAGAGCGTAAAAAACTGCCCGTTGAGGCGATGCAAGTCACCCTGAAACTTTCCTGGGTCAGATGGTCGGACACATTTTCAGTATCCTGGTCATTGATGATGGCAATGATAAGTTTCATCATATCTCCTGGTAATCATCTAACTCGATTGAAAATGCTTTGACCCCTCCAACGACAGACTCGACGGCCATGGGAACCAGAATAGGGCCATTTTCGAGTGGCGTCGCGATAAAAGTCACTCGTTTTTTTGCTGCATCCAGCAAGAGTTGGTAGACTTGATCTTCTTTATCAGGCGCGCAAGCAATAATAAAAGTTACATTCTTCTCGCGCAAAAAACCCCCGACACTCGGAAGTCTGGAATATGTCAGATTTTTCTCATCCAATTCGAAACAGACCAGATCGCTATCCAGGGCCTGGACGACTGCGATAATCATGACCGCTTTTCGGTTTTCTTCAGCCAAGGACGCCTCCTTTTTACTTCACTATTGATTTTACCTGAAAACAGTTTGTCTGGTTCAGTTAAACCAATCCACTACCATGTCTTCCAGGTCTTGGAGGTCTACGTCATCTTCACTGACAACTTTATTCTTTACCGAATTGCCAGTTTTGAGCGTGCTGGCTGGGTTGCCAGTTCTGAGCGGATGCCACCATGGCAAATCGCGTCCATTTGCAACCAGGCGGTAAGCACAGGTGCTTGGAAGCCAATTGGCCTCACGCGCCAGCTTGGGGGTCACATAGATGCAGTCGGGCACATTCTCATGCCTGTGTAAATAATCGGTGCAGCGGCAAGTTTGCATATCCATAAATCGGCAGACAACGTTGGTAAAGCGGACCTTGGACTCGCCTTCTTCAGTCAGCTTGTATAGGCAGCACTTGGAGCACCCGTCGCAAAGTGCTTCCCACTCTTCCGGGGGGATTGCTTCCAACGTTTTGTTTTTCCAAAAATCTTTTTCCATCTCAATTATCCGTGTAAAGTCCTGGATTCCGGAATGGAATTAAGGCTAACATGACCGCTTCAAGATAAAGGGAAGTGCGAGTAAATATATCCTTGGTCAGCAACCCTACTGAACCGTTTAATTGTTTGGAATTTTTTCTTTGGTAAAAAAGATCATCAGCGTCTCCCAGCTCCATGCCCCCTGCCACCAAACGGCTGATTTCGTCTGGCAATTCGTGGGTGGCTGTGCGGCACTTGCCGCGGCCTTCGATACCGATGATGTAAATCCAGGCGAAAGTGCTAAGCCGGCCTTCATAGGCCTCCGCACCGCCTTCAAGCCCCGCCCAGAAATCAGCTTCTGGCCTGGCTAAACGCGCAGCTTCAGCGCGATTCTTTGCTCCAAGCAAAGTTTCAGCATCTGTCAAGGGTTGGTCAGATACCCCTGAAACCACGGTCACAGAGGAAAATACGAATTCCCTTTCTGGAAACATGCGTTCGAAACCGAGGCGCACAGCTTCCAGCTTGACAGGATTCTTTGAGGATACGATTACATTTTCAGACATCAGAGTTTTGGCAGCTCGATCGACTTTTGGTATTGGTATTTGCCCTTCTTTTGGGCATAGGTTACTTCGCACTGTTCATCGCCCTCAAAGAAAAGCACCTGAGCTATGCCTTCATTAGAATAAATCTTGGCCGGAAGCGGTGTGGTGTTGGAGATTTCGAGGGTTACAAAGCCTTCCCACTCTGGCTCGAAAGGGGTCACATTGACAATAATCCCGCAACGGGCATAAGTGGATTTGCCTAAACAAATGGTCAGCACGTTTTTAGGGATGCGAAAATATTCGACTGTACGCGCCAGGGCAAAGGAGTTCGGAGGAATTACACAGATCTCACCTGTGAAATCCACCATTGAACGGGGATCAAAATTTTTCGGATCCACTACCGCCGAATAAACATTTGTAAAAATTTTGTATTCATTGGCTACACGAATGTCATAACCATAAGAAGAAGTGCCGTAAGAGATGACCCCGTTGCGCACCTGGCCTTCTTCAAAAGGTTCAATCATTTTTTGTTCCAACGCCATCCTGCGGATCCAACCATCAGATTTGAGTCCCATTTTTTACTCCATTACATGAATTGACCGGTCATAAGCCGGTCTGGGTGTAAATTCTACCAAATCACATGCCGCTACGCGTGTGGATAATTAGATTTGCTTTCTCAAGGAGGTCCGCGGCTTGAACGGACAATGCATTTAATTGGCCCAGCATTTCGGCCGGTTCGGTTTCATGCTCAATCCCAAGTAAGTTAATCCTGACGTTCATCGCTGCTGCCTCGAAGGCAGCTTTGCCAAGGTTAACCCCAGCACCGGCGTCAGAGATGGCATTTACATTGCCGATCTCTGTCATGCGCATGGCCATCTGCATCACCTCGACGCATTTGCCAGCATTTTCCAAAGGCACGTATGCCGCGTGCAAAGTGGCTTTTCGAATGGCAGCCTGCCGCTTTGCTTGTTGGTCTTCTGTATCCTTGGGCAGCCTGCGCGCTTTCAGAATGCCGTCAAATGATTCTGCATCCAATGCAACTGCTGCCATCAGTTCCTTGCGCAAGACCTCACTTTTTTCGATTATCTGCCAGCATTCAGGCTCAACTTCCACATATTTTGCCCGCCCCACCGTCAGCCTTGCAACCATGACTGTTAACGCCGCGGCTAATGCACCGGCATGAGCCGCGGCGGACCCGCCACCCGGTGCGGGGGTTCCCTCGGCTACTGCTTCAATGAAGCTGTCTTTCGCCAGGTCACCTTGCCCGGATGAAGTAGCTTCACCTGTGAAGAGTTTGTTTTCCAGGATTTGATCGTGATCAAAAGCGTCCAGCTGCAGATAGTATTGGGCTGCATTACTAAGAGCTTGTTCAGGAATAAGGCCCACAAGTTCAGAGTGATGGATGCCTGTGCCGTAGCGTTGGGCTTCACGGCGCACAAATTCAGTTACCTGGGCCATCGGTGATTGTTTGAAATTGGTCAGGTTCATGGAAACCTGTGCCAACCCATTTACCAACACACCCATCGCTTTGACATAACGGAACCCGCCTGAGGAATTACGTACACGTCTGGCAATTTTTTCCGCGATGCTGACATCGCTGGTTGTCAGGTAAATGTTATAAGCAATCAGTGGCTGCCGTGCCCCAATAACTGTTGCTCCAGCCGTGCCTAAGGCTTTTGGGCCAAGATCTGGCTCGCGGTATGGGTCTATGGCAATTACTTCCTTGAGGCCTTCAAATCCGCCTTTCCGAATATCTTCCAGGTTTCTTCGGTCCTGCCGCAGAGCTGCATCCTCGTAGAAGTAAACAGGAATGGCCAATTCTTCAGAAACGCGTTTACCAAGCCGTTTGGCCATCTCCACACATTCCGTCATGGTCACTCCGGAAATTGGCACAAAAGGCACTACGTCTGTCGCCCCAATACGGGGGTGCTCGCCTTGATGCTGATTGAGATCGATGATCTCAGCCGCTTTCGCGATTCCCCGATAAGCGGCTTCTTCGACCGCCAAGGGTTCGCCTATAAAGGTCAGCACAGTGCGATTATGGTCCGTGTCGGAATGGGTATCCAAAATTCGGATACCTTCCACACTAGCCACAGCATCTACTATTTGCCTAACCACCTCCGGCCTGCGAGCATCCGAAAAATTGGGGATACATTCTACGATTTTTCCTGGCATGGTCTCTCCTTTGACTTTCCTTATTATATCCAAGCTATCCTTGCCTAAGGCTCTCCTTTAGCGTCCTTGAGACCAAAAAAAGATTAGAATTGACTTATGACATTATATGAAGAACGCATGCGAATTCTGCGCGATGTGCAGGAAGGTAATCTCAGCAAACCCGAGGCGACACGTCTGCTGCAAAATTTGGCATTAGTCCAACAATCCGAACCCGAAAACAACCAGATGCCTGCCGCGGTGCGCAATGCCCCCGGTTTGATGAACCCGCGTATGTTGCGCATTCGCAAGAGACACCTCCAGACGGGCGAACAGATTTATGAACTTGTCTTTCAAGCCAGCCTACTCGAAGCCGCTAAACGCATCGGCGCCCGTATTTCCCCGTCGCTCGATAAATTAAGCCACGAAGAGCTCGAAGCACTTTTGCTTAATCACGTGCCCGGCATCCTTTATGACGAGGAAGACCTTGCCAACCAAACCTGTACAGAAAGCTTCCTTTTCTAATTAGCCCTCAATGTTTTTTTGTCCTTGCGTTATCATTAATGGCAAGTTAAATCGCTCCTACTGCTAAGTCCAAACCATTGACTCCGGCTTGAGCAGGAGTATTATTCAGGGTCGCATATTCGTTTTGGCTCCAAAGAGCTAAGCAAGGATCAATAAATTTAATGAGCGAACTTAAAGAAATTACCCCTGAATTCCTGCAGAAAAAACAGGAAATGTCCCCCGAGCAGCTGTATGCTGCCTTGGGCTCCCGCCCTGAAGGCTTAAGTAGTCTTGAAGCTAAAGACAGGCAGGCAGTCTTTGGCTTGAATAAAATCCGTGAAATCAAAGGTAAGTCACTCCTTCTAAAATTCCTGGACAATTTCACGCACATGATGGCGATCATGCTTTGGGTGGCAGGTATTGGCGCGTTGGTTGCCAGGATGCCCGAATTGGCTATCGCAGTCTGGGCCGTAAACCTTATCAACGGAATTTTCAGCTTCTTCCAGGAATTCAAAGCCGAAAAAGCCACCGAAGCGCTCAAGAAAATCCTACCCTTATCCTCCAGGGTGATGCGCGATGGTGAAGAAAAACTAATCCCTGCTGAAGAAATCGTACCGGGGGATGTCATTTTCTTCCAGGAAGGGGATAGCATACCTGTGGATTGCCGCCTGGTCACCAGTGCAGACATGCGTGTCAATCAATCGACGCTCACAGGCGAATCCCGCGCCGTAAACCGTTCCGCCCTCCCTGTGAGCGGCGAAGGACTCACCGAGACAGAAATCCCAAATCAGGTCTTCGCAGGCACTTTTGTGGCCGCGGGATCTGGCAAGGCGATTGCTTATGCAACCGGAATGAACACTCAATTCGGCCGTATTGCCACGCTCACCCAGGAAGTTGTGGATGAATTATCACCTCTGCAAAAAGAATTGCAGTCCGCAACAAGAATCGTCACCTACACCGCCGTCGTGGTAGCCATCGTGTTTTTCCTGATCGCGATTTTCTTTGTGAAAATCCCCATTGTGGAAGCCGTCCTCTTTGCCATTGGTATGTGCGTGGCTTTTGTACCTGAAGGTATGCTGCCAACAGTAACCCTGGCTCTTGCCATGGGCACACAGCGCATGGCTAAAAAACATGCGCTCATCAAGAAACTTTCAGCCGTGGAAACCTTAGGGTGTACCACTGTAATTTGCACCGATAAAACTGGTACGCTCACCCAAAATGAAATGACGGTCAACACCATCTGGGTTCCTAGAAATGCGCCCGATGGCAAACCCGCTGGGCGCGAGGTGCAAGTCGAAGGTGTCGGCTATCAACCGATAGGCAAAATTACCGAAAACAACCAGCAAATTGACCCTCGCCAGGATCTTGCTCTTAGCAGCACCATCCTCACCCACGCCAAATGCAATACCTCCCGTCTTTTAGCGCCTGACTCTACCAATGCTGATGGCCAACGCTGGAAGATCCTGGGCGACCCTACCGAAGCCGCTTTACTGGTGCTGGCAGGTAAAGCTGGTTACAGCAAAGAAGAAATCAACCCTGACCCCAATATCGCCGAGTTGCCGTTTGATTCCCGCCGCAAGCGCATGACTGTCGTCCAATTGGAAAAGGAACTCTCTGGCCGCTATTCCCAGGTCGCCCACACTAAGGGCGGCATCCGTGAAATCCTCGACCAGTGCAGCACGCTTCTTCTGGGTGAGCAGATAGTTCCTCTTACACAGGAATGGGTTGACTTCATTATGAATGTCAACGACGGCTACGCCCGCCAGGGATTGCGTGTGCTCGCGGCTGCCAGGCGCATAGTTCCGGAAAATCTTGAGGATTACACGATTGAGAATATCGAGCGTGACTTGACCTACACGGGCATGGTTGCCATGCAGGATCCTCCCCGACCAGATGTGGCTGAGGCTGTGAGGAAATGCCACACCGCTGGGATTCGCATCATCATGATTACAGGAGATTATGGTCTCACTGCTGAGAGCATAGCCCGACGCATCGGGATTGTTGAAGGTGAGAAAGTGCGCATCATAACCGGTGTGGATCTGGAAAAAATGGGTGATGTTGAACTGCGGGAAGTCGTGAAAGAGCAGGTTATCTTCGCCCGTGTTGCCCCGGAACATAAACTGCGGGTAGTCTCTGCCCTGCAAGACGACGGTAACATCGTTGCCGTCACCGGTGATGGTGTCAATGATGCCCCAGCCCTTAAGAAAGCTGACATCGGGGTTGCCATGGGTATTTCCGGTTCTGACGTTGCCAAAGAGGCCGCCGAGATGATCCTGACGGATGACAATTTTGGCTCCATCGTGAATGCCATCGAAGAAGGTCGGGCAGTTTATGAAAACATAAAGCGTTTCATCACCTACATCTTCGCTTCCAACATCCCTGAAGCTGTGCCGTTCATTCTTTTCGGTCTCACGGGGGGGGCAATCCCATTGGCTTTGAGGGTAATGCAGATCCTTGCCATTGACCTGGGCACGGATATGTTACCTGCGCTGGCAATGGCTGCGGACCCGCCGGAGAGCAGCCTGATGCTAATCCCTCCACGTAAAACCTCCGACCATATCATCACCAAGGACCTGATCATCAAGGCTTATGCCATCCACGGTCCGCTGCAAGCGATTGCCGCGATGATGTCTTTCTATTTCTTTTACCACACCAATGGTTATGCAGGGAAATGGATTGGCCTGCCAAACGAAACCTCAGCAGTTGCGAACACTGTCTATTATCCTGCCACTACCATGGCTCTTGCTGCGGTGGTCATGAGCCAGATAGGCAATCTTTTTGCGCAACGCTCCAGCCGCATTTCATTCTTCAAGCAAAAATGGTTTGTCAACCCACTGATTTGGTACGGGGTAGCCTTTGAGGTAGCCCTTATTGTGGCGATAGTGTACGTACCTTTCCTCAATACCTTTATCCAAACTAAACCATTTGCCCCGCACTACTGGCTCTTTTTGATCATATTCATACCGATAAACCCGATTGCGGATGCCATCCGAAAATGGTTTGTCAGTCAGAAAACAAAGAAATTCGAAAAACAGACCCAAGGAGGTACTTTATGAAGGTACTCATCATCGGATGCGGCCGGGTAGGTTCAGGCCTGGCAAAGAATCTTGTACTTCAAGGTGTGGATGTTGCCGTTGTTGATAGTGACCCAGCCGCCCTGGCTGCGCTTGGGCCGAACTTCAAAGGAAAAACCTTTAATGGCCTGGGCTTTGATCATGCCACTCTGGTCGAAGCTGGTATTGAAAGCTGCGACGCGCTGGCAGCTGTAACCGGATCAGACGAAGCCAATCTGGTCATTGCCCGGGTTGCCAAGAGTTACTTCCGCGTGCCCAGAGTTTCTGCCCGTGTTTACGAGCCAGAAAAGGCCAAGATCTATCGCCGCATGGGCATCCAAACCATCTCCCCAGTTACTCTGGGGATTGAGCGCATGACCAGCATTACGATCTACTCCCAACTGCAAATTGAACGCAGCATCGGGGCGGGGCAGGTTGTACTGGTTGATGTGGATGTCACCAACAGCATGATTGGAAAACACATGCATGACATCAATTTGCCTGGCGAAATACAGGTCTGTGCCATCACTCGCAATGGCAAAACCTTCCTGCCAGACCCGGCCACCAGTTTCCAACGCGGTGATATTGTCCATTTGCTCTGCATCACCGGATCCAAAGATAAGGTAACCAAGGCCTTCGCCTAAAAGGAGAAATGTAATGAAAGTAATGATTATTGGTGGCGGAAAAATTGGCACTTACCTGGCCGATTACTTGATTAAAGAAGGGCATGAGGTGCGTCTGATCGAGCAGCGTCCTGAAGAATTGCCCAGGATTACCCAGGATGTACCCAGAGAATTTGTAACCATCGGCAACGGTACCGACCCTGATGTTTTGGAGCAGGCGGGCATCCGTACCGTCCAGGTCGTCGCAGCGGTCACAGGAACAGATGAGACTAATCTGATCGTTACCAGCCTGGCCAGGTTTCAGTTTATGGTTCCCCGCACGATTGCGCGCACAAATCACCCCAAGAATGCCTGGATGTTCAGCAACCTGATGGGAGTCGACGTCGCTCTCAACCAGGCTGATTTGATGGCTCAACTGATTGCAGAAGAAATGTCCCTGGGCGATATGATGACTTTACATATCCTGCGCAAAGGTAATTTCCAGCTTGTGGAAGAAAAGATTCATCCCCAATCAGAAGCCATTGGCAAGAGCATCAGAGCGCTCAAACTCCCTGAGCAAAGCACCATAGTTGCCCTTATCCGTAAGGGTAAGATGATTGCCCCACGCGGCGACACCGTCTTCGAGGAAGCGGACGAGGTTTTAGCGTTGGTACATCAAACACAGCGCACGGACCTGGCCAAGTTATTTGACCATCCTGCGCTATAAATT
>WOZB01000203.1 GCA_011620445.1 Anaerolineaceae bacterium
GTCATCGCAAAAAGCAAGCTCGTTTTCATCGAAAACAGCTTCCCGGATGAGCCGGCGCGGATTAAAATTTGGATTTAGCTTTTCCTGGATCATGCACTTGCTTACGCAAGTACCGCAGGAGTAGCACATCAAAAGGTGTTCGCCGCCCGGGGTGGCTTTAACGCGTTGGGAAAGGGAACTGGTTAGGGTAGGTCCGCTCATTTGGCTTTTACCTCATGGAGCATAATCGTCTGGAAATTATCCGCGCGGTTAAAGGCTTGCTGTACATGCGGAATATTGGGTAGTTTGGTGATGCGTTTAGCCATTTCAGGGCGCATGCGCTCAATTTCGTCATGCAACTTCTCAGGACCAAGCTCATCAAGGGAAGCTTGCATTTCGTTGATTACACGGGCGTATTTGTCGCCTTCAGCAGCGCTAATCCACTCAACGCGGAAGCGGCCAGGTGACATACCCATGCGTTCGAACATGCCCTGCAAACGAGCTGCCCGTTTTGCGCCGACAAGCTGGCCAGTGATATAGTGGCAGTCCTGTTGGTGACAGCCGGAGAATAGCACGGCTCCGGCACCCAAGCGATAGGCTTCGTAGATAAAGTCTGAGTCCATGCGGGCGGAACACATCACTTTGATGCCGCGCTCGTTCGCGCTGTATTCAAAGTGACTGGTTCCAGCCAAATCAGCGCCACCATAAGAACACCAATGGCAACGCAATGCCAGAATTTTCTTTTCTGGTTCGGTTGCCAGCAAGGTGCGGATCTGGGAGAGTATTTGAGCATCTGTGTAATGAAGCTGCGTGATTGTATCGGTCGGGCATTCACCCACACAGCCACCGCAGCCGTGGCATTTGGCGGTGATGATGGTTGGGGCAACGCCTTGTTTATAATCAACAGCACCGTAAGGGCAGGCACGTTCGCACATGCCGCAGGCTTTACCCTGGGCGCTCAGGCATTTTTCGGGCCAAACCACGGCAACAGTGGGTTCAATTTGCCACTGAGGTGAATGCAAGATGCGCGATGCACGCGCGGCAGCAGCAGAACCCTGGGCCACACTGGCAGGGATATCTTTAGGTCCCTGGCAGGCACCAGCAAAGAAAATACCGTCGGTGGGGCTGTCTATCGGGCGCAGCTTGGGGTGATACTCCATGAACCAACCGCCTGGAGACTGGGCAACATTCAGTACAGAACTCATGTGGTTCTGGTCGGGTTGGGGAATGGCTGCCTGGTTGAGCATGACCATATCGTATTCCCGGGCGATAACCTGCCCGAGCATGGCATCTTCGCCATGGACGGTGAGATTGTGTGTATCCGGGTTCTCGGTGATCATGGCTGGGCGGCCTTGAACAAAGCGAATTCCCATTTCACGGGCGCGGTCATAAAACTCTTCGTAACCCTTGGAAGGTGTACGGATATCAATGTAGTAGACGGTGATCTCGGTATCGGGGTGCATCTGCTTGGCAAGGATGGCATTTTTGATAGAATACATGCAGCAGAAGTTCGAACAGGAAGAAATGTAGCGTTTGTCGCGGGAGCCGACACAGTTGATGAACGCCAGGTTCTTGGGAGTTTTGCCGTCGCTGGGACGAATAAGCGCGCCATGGGTGGGGCCGGCAGAGTTGTTGATGCGTTCCATTTCCATGGCCGTAATCACATTGGGAAAGCGTCCAAAACCGTATTCGGACATGACAGAAGGGTCAAAATGGCTGAAACCGGTCGCCACAATGATGGCGCCAATTTCTTCCTCGACCAGTTTGTCCTCCATGCTGAAATCGATGGCTTCAAGCGCGCCGCAGGCTTCCACGCATTTGTAACAATGGATGCAGGCATCCATATCAATGTTGTAAATTAGAGGGACACTCTGGCTCATCGGGATGTAAGCTGCTTTGCGGGGGGCAAGGTTCATTTCGAAGGCATTCGGAACCTCCACCGGGCAAACTTTGGCACAAGCCGCACAACCGTTACAGCGGTCCGCGCGAACGTATTTAGCTTTTTCTCGCAGGGTTACCTTGAAGTTCCCAACGAAGCCTTCAACTTTTTCAACTTCTGTAAATGCTTTTACTTGAATTAGGGGCTGACGCGCCGCGTCAACCATTTTTGGTGCAAGAATTCATATACTGCAGTCCATTGTTGGAAAGGTCTTGTTAAGCTGCGCCATGACCCCTCCAATTGTCGCTTCCTTTTCTACCAGGACTACAGGTATATTCTGCTCGGCTAGGTCCAGCGCGGCGTTGATGCCAGCCACGCCGCCGCCAATTACAAGTGCTTTTTTAGAAACTGGAACCTTGATCATGTCCAAAGGCTGCAGGAAAGAAACCTTGGAAATGGCGGAGGCCGTCAGGTCTTTGGCTTTTTCCAGGGCGCCTTCGCGGTCATGACCATGAGCCCAGGTACACTGCTCGCGGATATTAGCCATTTCCATCAAGAATGGGTTCAAGCCAGCTTCGGCAACGCAAGCACGGAATGTTGGTTCGTGCATACGCACTGAACAAGCGGATACGACCACGCGGTTGAGGCCGTATTTTTTGATATCGTCTTTAATGAGGCGTTGGCCGCTATCCGCGCAGGCATACATTGTCTCAGCGGCATGGGCTACGCCGGGCAACTTGCCGGCAAATTCCACAACCTCACCAGGCGGGATCACACCAGCGATGTTGGAACCGCAATGGCAAACATACACACCAATGCGCAGGTCCTTCTCGTTGATAGGTTCCTGGGATGTAATTTCTATACTTTTTTCTGTCATCGGGGATCCTTGGCTTTGGATGGAATAACAAAGCTTTCCTCAATTAAGTCTTTACGCTTTTTCTGAGCGCGCTGATCGGGAGTATTCAGAGTTAGAGCTTCCTTCGGGCACCATTTGACACATTGTGGACCATCTTCGAGGTCTTCGCATTGGTCGCAAATTTCTGCGTTTTTGGTGGCAGGGTTAATGGAAATAGCACCAAAGTCACAGGCTTCCACGCACCAAGCGCAACCGTCGCATTTGACGGCGTTGACATGGATAATTCCTGTGTTCGGGTCCTGGGAGAGGGCGTCGCGCGGGCAAACGATTACGCAGGGAGCATTTTCGCAAGTGCGGCAGGCTATAGCCGTAATGAGCACTTCGTCCACCCGGACGGTGCGAATGCGGCTGCGGTAGGAGTTGTATTCACCAACTTTGTTGTGTGAACACACATACTCACATAGCTGGCAGCCCACACATTTGGCTGGGTCACAATCGATATAGGCATGTTTTGAGGTAGTCGTCAGTACCATGCTGCTCCTTATACTCCAATTGCTTCAGCGACATCGGCCATGCCGAGATCGATTAAATGTTGTTTTGGGATCAAACCTTCTGCTGTCCAGCCTTTGGCTTTGTAGTAGATCTGTTTGAGATAGTCAAGTTCTTCCTGGGTAACATGCGTGCCAGCACTGGCACCTTCCTTGAAGTCTTCGTTTTTCCAGCGCCAGGGCAGGTCATCATCAGCAGCTGTCCATCCTTCGCGGATGTTGAAGGCTTTTTTCATCTCATGTGAGCGCACTCCAATGGCGTCTACCGCGTCATAATCGAAATCCCAGCCGGTGGTGGCGTTAATCAAGGAAGCAATCGCCGGCCATGCACCAGCCCGGTCTGCCTTGCCAGTAAAGCAGCGGCGAATAAACTTACAAAGGGGCAGTGTGTCGTAAACAGCCGCGTATTCTTCTGAGCGGGCAGCTACTTCGCCGCGTGTTTCATCAACGGTAAAGCGGTCAGTCTCGCCCTTGATATCCGGGTCATAGGCGGCCGAGCGATTGTGACAGCCGCCGCGAGTGCCTGTGGCCAAACCGACAGAGAAGGTCTTGAGAGCACGGGCATCATAACCAGGGCATTCCAGACCTTTAATGTTCATCGCCCATTTTTGGGAATTTGTTCCGCGTTCTTCGTCAATCTTTTTAGCAGCAATACGGGTGCCTTCAGCTAAAAGATCGCCGATTCCTTCGCGGTCGCGGATCATCTCGGCAACGGCAACTGCGCCCTCTCCATTGCCAAAATTGAGCTCAATGCCTTCAGGGAATTTAGCGCATTTGAAGTCTTCTTTCTTGAGTACGCCGCGTTCGTAGCTTTCCATGGCCCACGAGATGGTGACACCCATACTCATGCTATCCATACCACAACTATCAGAGATGTCAACTAACTTGATGCAGGCAGCCATATCTGAAATGCCGAGATTAGAACTGTTTGCGAATAAGCTTTCATATTCAATACCTGTCATGGCACCTTTGAACTCCCCCGTCCGCACCATTGACATCTGTTCACAGGCAATGGGGCACTGGGCACAGGCCACAACTTTGACTTTGTAGTGCTCATCTAAAAATTCGCCGCTGATTAGGTTGGCGCTTTCAAATACGCCCTGCTGGTAGTTGCGGGTTGGCAGTAAGCCAATTTTGTTCATTGCAAGCACATTCGTGGAAGTTCCAATAATGCGGTATTTTTCTGTATCTTTTCCCTGGGCTTCTTTCGTGATGTGGAACGACATGTCCATCAAGGTTTTAGGATCAAAGACCCTTACGCCAGATGTTCCACGAACGGAGAGAGCCTTGAGTTTCTTCGAGCCCCAGACAGCACCATGGCCGGTACGGCCAGCCTGGCGGCCATCATTGGTTACATTGGCGAAACGAACAAGTTTTTCACCTGCCGGACCCAATGTGCAAGAGCGGATTTGGTCATCACCGAATTTGTTACGGATGGCTTCTTCTGTCTCATAGGTGTCTTTTCCAAGCAACCATTTCGCATCCAGGATGGAAACGCGCTTGTCATCGACGAAGATGTAAACCCAATCATCGCTTTGGTTATGGACGATGATGCCGTCCCAACCAGCCCGCTTGAGGGCGATAGAGAACCAACTTCCAGAGAGCGAATCTCCGATAAAGCCGGTAAGGGGAGATTTAGAGGCTAATCCAAACTTGCCACCAACCGGAACAGGTGTTCCTGTAAAAATACCATTGGCGATACAAATCGGGTTCTCAGGCCCTAAGGGATCGCACCTTGGGGTGATATTTTCCCAGCAGAGGCGCGTGGCCATGCCAGTACCGCCGATCCAAAGTTTGTACCATTCTTCGGGTTTTTCTTCTACCCAATTTTCCTTTGTCTTCAAATCAATATGCAGAATTTTGCCGCTGTACCCGTACATCACAACTCCTTGCTGAAAATTTCCACAATGTTTACCATTCTTTCATGATCGAATATTATAACGGTTTTCTAAAATATTAGACCATTTAGCGCACTTTCAAAGGCAACATTAACAAAGGCAAGAAGCCTCAGAGCCTAATTTTAGTCAAAACTATTTTACCCATTAAACCAAAAAGAATAAGGATTTGACCCTTATTCTCTATATTGGATAAAAATAGTATTCAATTAAACGCAGTGAATTTCGATTTTATAGCATGAAATCACGTGGTGAACTGTAAGAGACAGGTTTATCGATTTTTTACATACATGTCAAAAAATTCGCGAGTACGCGCAATGGCAATCAGGAAATTGTCAGTGATATTGTGGTTATCTTTTTCATAAATATACAGCTCGTAAGGCATGCCAGCAAGCTCCAGCTGTTCGCCTAATTGTTCAGACCAAACATAAGGTACTTGCGAATCTCCTTTGGCAGCTTGTAACTGCAACGGTCCGGAAAGATCTTTGATGTAAGCAGACGGGGAGATAGAGTCCCAAAAAGCGGGGTTCTCATCAGGTGAACCGTATTTTTCAAAAATATCCCTTGCCCATGAGCTCACGCTGCCGCGAAAACCAGTGATAGGAGACTGTTGTGTTGATAATGGTGTAGCGGCCGCTGCTGTTTGCGTAGCTGGTGATGGCGTAGGAGTGGGCGGACGATTCCAACGGTAAATCAGAGTGGAATACGGAGCGACCACACCCGACCAGATCACACCTGCCTTGATGTCTTTTGAAACCACCATGGCGCGGAGCGTAATAGCACCGCCCATAGAATGCCCAACCATGCCAATACGATCCGGATCAGCATCTTTATAAGCCTTGACTGAGGCAACAGCGTTGAGTGTGTCAACCATGTAGTCCGGGCTGCCATAGCCGCCACCAACTGGCAGGGGACCTTCCGATTTCCCATGAGCACGGTAATCAGGCTTGAAAACAATATAGCCACTTCTGGAGAGTACATCCATGAAAGCGACGTATTTTTCTGTGGTCACGTAAGTGGTCACGTTGGAGTAGCCATGATTCAAGATGATGGCCGGCCATCCTGTGTCAGGCCGTTCACCATTTGGGATGGCCATATAGGCGTAAATTTTGTACCCATCCGAAAGGTATGAAACAACAAATTGGTCGTACGTTGCGCGGGAAGGCAAAGTTTCTTCAAATGTAATTTCACTCCCGGGGTATGTCCATTGTCGTTCAACTTCAATTTGGAGTGGATGCGGGTCGGTGGACCAGACCTTTTGAGATGGTGGGGGGGTCGGGGTCGACGTGATTAATGGAATGACAGTTGAACTGGAAAGCGTAGGCGTATACGATTGGGGGCTAGCGGTTTGGATTTGGTTTTGCGGGCTCGAATCAGTAGTAGATGCAGATCGTGCCTGGCTCGTGCACCCCACCAACAAGGATAAGATTAAGATCAGTCTGGCAATTCGTAAAGGTTTCATAGCAACCTATTCAGTTAATTTTTTAGAAACTTTCTTGCAGCTAAGTTTTGCTGCCGATGAACTAATGCTATTTAACAGTATAAATTGAAAAGAATTGCCGATGCAAGACATACCTTATATGCCCTGCCTGCCAGGGCATATAAGGTATGGGCGTAGAAAACTATTAGCGGGAAGTACTGAGCTTAATGATGTCGCCCTTGCTATTGAAAGTAAGGCGGGCGAAGGATTGGTGATGCACCTGTTTTAATGTGACGCTTTTTTGTAACGTGACAAAGTATTTCTGGCCTTCACCTTGTTTCTCAGGTGCGTATTTTCGACCTTTGATCGCATCCGCGGCCAAGGTGAAGTTAGTCAATTGAGGATTGATAGCCATCTTGGCGTCTCCCAGGTCAGGTAAGTAGGAACTAATGACTTTCTGAACCTGGGCTTTGATTTCTGCGGGCATCTCGCTGGGTTTTACGATCGTCTCTTCGCGCGAGTCGCTGAGGGTTTTGATAACCGGGCTTTTGGCAGGGCGGATTTTGGGTTTAATCAGCTTTTTAATGCCAGCCTTACTTGCCAAAGGGTCACCGTAAAGCACAAAAGAAAGGATGGTCTTTTGGTCTTCGCCGTCCAGGTAACCCTGGTTTTGGGTCATGGATTTTGCGAGGTTGATCTTAGCCCGCATAAGAGCGTAACCAGCCGAGTCGCCACTCAACAAAAAGCGCCAATAATCCTGGGCCAATAAATCGGCTGCGATCAAGGGTTTGCTGACAGAACCGTAAGCGATCGTAGTCGATCCGATAAAAGCACGCGTGCCGTGCTCCAGGAAGCTCATGCACAAGGCATTGTGACTGGTCTTGCCTATGATATTTCCACCATAGCAGGCTTCGCTAAGGACAAATTCTGGTGAGGGAGTCTTTTCATTAAAGAGTTCAGGCACCAGGGCAATCGGGTATTCAGGACCTTGACTTGGAATGCGGAAATCCTTCTGACCATACCATTCTGCAGTATCCTGCAAGCCATGAAGGTTGAAATAAGCATATTTTGGATTGGATTTCTGCCCATTCATAAAGTTGGTGGAGTCAATTGGCGGTGAATTGCGTATGGCGGTTTTTGGGCTGAGAAGCTTGTAGACTTCCGTCGAGGGAATCTTCCATACTTCGGCTGTTAAGCCCATATTATCAGCGCTTTGATTCAACGTAATTGTGGTTTGAAGCCGGTCAAAGAGCTGCAAGAACCAGGTATTGAATATGGAGCCCGAGAGGGATTTTTTGTTCTCAACCTTTAGATCATATTCATTATTTAAGAAGCGCATCTGCTCAATCAAGTAACCTGCATCACTGCCTTGCTCATCGGGAATGCGGCCAACAGGCCACTGCGGAAGGAAGTAATTTTCTTCGATTGTGCCATATGGATTGTCGGATGGCACCATCGTATCCGCATCGTCTGTGGGGTTTGGCAGCATATGGAAAGGCACAATTTCAGCCCCGCCAACAATGAGCACTGCGCCAATCATTTCACCTTTTAAACCTAGTTTCTTATCCAGACTGACCAGGGCTTGCTTCATGCCGGCAGCATCAACATTGCCTAGCGGCGTAAGGCCAATTTGCTGGCAAATGGCAGCATCGTCAGGAACATAGACCACTGAGTTCCAACCGGGCAAGGCCATAACCTTCTGGGTAAGGGTCTTCATAGCGTCGATCACCACGGTGGCTGTGTTATCACCGTATTTAGAGGCCAGTTTGCTGCGCGAAGTAAAGAGCACATAGTTTGGGTAGCGTCCATCTGCGGTGGTAATTTCATCTTTGCGGATGTGCTTGGCAATATGGTCGAATTCTTTTTGGATTTGGGTAAGCGTTTGAACCGTTTCCTGACCGAATGTTGCAGTAGCTTTGTCATTTATGACCCGAACGGGATTCTGACGGGAGGGGTGAGAACGGACATACTGTTCAGAAGGGATTTCTGAGTAGTCAACATCTGGATTGTTGACGTAATCGGGAATTTTTGAAGCCAATTTGATTTTGTGGATTGACTTTTCTGGACCCGCAACGGTCGGGTCTAGGCTTACGCCAGCACCCAGGCGGTTAAGCCCCAGTTCACCGGCAATCGAAGCCGGTATCGGTAAATCCATGACGACCCGCAGATCCTCAGGCCAGAGCGGCCGAAAGTTGTGCTTGGGTCCCAACAATCGGTTGATTACCTGCCCTGATGTGTCGTGGGCGGCGCACCAATGCATTTTTTCCACACCTGCTGAATCTTTTTCCTGCTGCATGTCCGATAAAGCTGAGAGAACTTTTATCTGCAGACAATCCGGCCATTTGGAAAGGTAGATTCCCGAAAGGGTTGATAGCAATGTCTGATTACCGGATTGGTAGACCAACTGCATATGCAAGATAGCCGGCAGTGGATTCTCAGGCTTTTGTGCCAGGGCAGCCAACACCTCTTTTTCGGCGGCAGCCTTATCCCCAGAACTCATTGCCTGGCGCGCAGCCAGCATCGGCTTTAGCCACTTAGGAGGTTTTGGAGAAAGGGAAGGATCGTTTGTAAGGTAGGCAAGGTGAGCTTTTAATTCTGCTGCTCCGCTTGAATTGCCAAGTAACTGCACGTAAAGGCGGGTGGCTTCAACAAATTCGGGGTCAAGGCGGCAAAGTTTTGCCAGGTTGGACTTGGCAAGATCCTTATCACCCAGTTCAGCCAATATTGAAGCATAAACAAAATTTACCAGAAGATCGCCTGGGTAATTTGCAAGCCAGAGCAAGCAAGCTTGCCGAGCAAACGAAAGCTCTCTCTTGCGCAAGGCAGTTTGAAGCAGGGTTAAGATTTTTTCCCTGCGAACCGTTGGGATTCCCTTATTATAAGAAGCTGATGCACTCATTTGTGTCTATTGCTCTCTTGCATATTGCTTACCAGATTTATGGCCATTACGGCTGCCAATTGGCCTTTCAGGTTGAGATCAGATGGGAACTTTTGGATGGCTTCTTTGAGAATAAGCTCCGCTTTGCTGTAATCCTTCTTCTCCCGATAAACCGAGGCTGCCAGGTGGTAAGGCTTTGGGTTGGCATCTGAAATTGCCAGGGCTTTTTCATAATAAGCAATAGCTTTATCGAGATCTCTCTCGTCCTGGTAAATCTGGCCTAAGCCTATAAGAGCATCATTCATGCCAGGTTCGATTGCTAATGTTTCTAAGAAGTATTTAATAGCATTAGGAGCATTTTTAAGTACAGCGTATGCTTTTCCAAGCAACAGCATCGCTTCAGGGTCTTGTGGGGCGAGATGTAAGGCCTTTTGGAGCGTTTCTACAGCCTGGTTCGTGTATCCAGCTTCGATCTGGAATTGAGCGTGATTTTTAATTACCCGTGGGTCATCAGGGTATTCCCGCAGCAGCTTTTCGGAAGAGATCAGGGCATTCTTCTTGTTGGTTATGGCTTCAATTTCGCAGGCGGCCAGTTCAAAGGGCACTTTGTCAGTGACAAGCGAACGAGCCCGGATAATCAAATGCTGAGCTTCCTCAAAGATTTTGCGCTTGACGTAGATTTTTACTTTGACCAGCAGCGCAGATGGGTTGTCTTCCTCGTCCACAAGTATGCGATTGGCTTCGTCGATAGCTGCCTGATAATCTCCCACCTCAAAATAGAGTTGAGTGAGCTTCTCACGATAGCGGCTGGTTTTTGGTTCAAGGATGGCTGCTTTTTGCAGACTGGCTGCAGCAGCGTCGTATTGTCCCATGTGCTGATTAATCAAAGCCAGGTTTTCGAGAGCCTTGGCATTATCAGGAAAGCGTTGGACGGCTTTATTGAAGTATTCCTTGGCACCATCAAAATCTCGTTCATCGACCTTTATATTACCCAAAATCTGCCAGTAATCAGCATTTTCAGGATCTAATTGGATGGCTTTCTCAAGATGAGCGGCAGCTTCTGCAAAACGCTTGAGGCCTTGTAAGTGAATGCCTGCCTGAGCATGCCAATCCGGTTCGTCATCCCAAAGTTTCAAAGCGTCTTCGAAGTGTGCCAGTGATGTTTTGCGCTCTTTCAGGCTGGCATAAGCTGCCAGCGCATGCGCCAATGGGTTTGCGCTCTGAGTTTTTGTGAGTTCGCTGGCGGAAGGATAAGCGTCGGAAGCTTGGTCTGCCAGGATCCCAAGACTGTATTGAAATTGCACCTGGGGATCATCCGGTAAAGATTTAGCAATCTGATCAGTCACTGCGGCGT
>WOZB01000127.1:0-8976 GCA_011620445.1 Anaerolineaceae bacterium
TTTGCAGGCTCATCAAGCCCTGGAGGTCCCGCACCAGTGCCTGGAACGCAGCCTTCTGCCCGCCTAACCGGGTGGGTAATTTAACCAGCTGATCCAAGCAATCCGTACGCGTATTCCGGGCAACGACAATACCATTCTTCTCTTCAAGAACCAGGTAAGATCCAATGAGCGAACTTTCTTTTATCATCTCAAATTAACTCACAATATTCCCCAAAGGGAACACTCATGGTTTAAGGTGCAACTTTAGTGCCTAAACAACCGAGATCGCCCAGGTTTCTCTCGTTCTACGGTATACTTTCGGCATGAAAAAACAGAAAAAGGCTTCCCAGGATTTACGGATTGATACACCCAACGGGCTTTGGCCATCCCCAATTTCAGCGGATATGCTTTCAGGCGCGCTCCGGTTGGAGGACGTCCAATGGGCACCGGGTTCTGACCTGATTCTCTGGCAGCAATCTGGGGATGGGAAAACCTCTATCTGGGCCAAACCTGCCGGCCAGGCTGCCTATAATCTGACACCGAACTTGAACCCTAGCGGCGGCATCGGTTACGGTGGAGGTGTCTTTAGAGCTGGCAAGAACGGCATCTACTTTGCAGAACGGGATGGCCGCCTCTACTTTAAGCCTTACAGTGCCGGTGCAGCCAGGCCGCTCACACCGGCATTTGGAGCTGCTGCTTCCCCCACCCAGAGCCCTGACGAACGGTTTCTGACCTATGTACACACCTACGAGGGCAAAGACTGCCTCGCGCTCATCGAGCTTGACAAGGAAAACTGGCCGAGTATTTTAGCATCGGGTGCTGATTTTTACATGCAGCCAGCCTGGAGCCCGGATGGGAGCAAGCTTGCCTGGGTGGAATGGAATCACCCTAATATGCCCTGGGATGGTAGTCTGCTTAAGCTTGCTAACTTTAACCCTGAAACCCGCAGCCTCACAGATATCAAAATCATTGATGGGGATGCCTACAATGCAATTTTCCAACCTATTTTTTCCCCGAATGGCATGCATCTGGCTTACATGGCCAGCCGCAAATCCAGGGATGAAATCACCCTATATCAAATCATCAGTGAGCAAAGAACGGCTTTTAGCAACGGCCACAACTTCCTGCCTGCAGCCTGGGTGCAGGGCATCCACAGCATGGCCTGGAATCCCACCAGTCAGGCCATTTATTGGATTGATATGCACAGGGGTAAAACCCAACTCGCCCGCCTTGATATAGCCAGTCGAAAATCCGAGTATCTGCCTGCTGAAGGATTTACACTCCACGAACAACTTGCGCTTTCCGATCAGGGCACCCTGGCTTTTATTGCCCAATCGCCCAAGCTGGCTCCGCGGGTAGTGGTTGCAGGTGGCCGCCATCAGGAGATTATTGCCCGCAGCCAGGCTGACCAAATCGAACAAGGTTACCTGTCTGACCCCGTCGACTTCAACTGGCATTCCTCCGACGGCCAAACAGTTCACGGCCTATACTACCCGCCTTTGAACCAGGCTTGCCTATCTGACCAAAAACCGCCTCTTGTCTGCTACATTCACGGAGGTCCAACCTCTGCTGTGAACTTCGGCTTTTCTATGGAAGCCAACTTCTTCACCAGCCGCGGTTATGCGTATTTTGCTGTGAATTATCGTGGTTCTACCAGCTTCGGACGTGAATACCGCGAAGCGCTGAACGGGCGCTGGGGCGAATTAGACGTACAGGATACGGTTGAGGGCTGCCAGGCACTGGTTGACAAAGGCTTAGCCGACCCCGCTAAGTTGGTCATTCGCGGTGGCAGCGCGGGAGGTTACACCGTACTAAATGCGCTCATCCGTCATCCTGGTTTCTTCAAGGCTGGGCTCTGCTCTTATAGCGTGGCCAACCTATTCCTTTTGGACATGGACACGCACAAGTTTGAAGCTCATTACACCCAAAAATTGGTTGGGGCACTGCCACAGGCTGCCAAAAAGTATCATGATTGGTCACCTGTTTTCCACGCCGATAGCATCAGGGATGCCATCGCTGTCTTCCAGGGCAGCGAGGACAAAGTTGTGCCGCTGAACCAATCCGAAGAAATGGTCAGCGCCTTAAGAGCTAACGGCGTTGAAGTTTTTTACAAGGTTTACCAGGGTGAAGGCCATGGCTTCCGCAAATCTGAGAACATCAAGGATTTTTATGAATCTATTGACCGCTTCTTAAAACAATACGTCATATTCAGCATATAAATTGGAGGGTAGGAAATTGAACGAACAACCAGAATTAATTGCGTCAGATGGCAAAAAACTATATGCCCGATTTAGAGGAAACCCAGACAAAGCCAGGGCTATTGTGGTCCTGGTGCACGGCTTGGGAGAGCATATTCTTCGTTACTGCCATGTGGCTGCCAAGTTCGAAGAGCGTAATATTGCCATCCTGGGCTTTGACCAGCGCGGTCATGGCCAAACCGAAGGCAAACGCGGCCTCATCCCCTCCGGCAAACAACTCATGGATGACATCAACAGCGCGATTAAACTCGCCCAAAAACTTTGCCCCGGAAAACCAGTTTTCCTTTACGGCCACAGCATGGGTTCCACCGAGGTACTCTATTATGGTTTGACGATGCCGGATAAACTGGCAGGTATCCTGGCAACAAGCACACCTTTATACCTGAACCCTGCCAGTACCAAGCAAAGGAATCTTGTCAGGTTGGTGGGCAAAGTCCTGCCTGGCCTTACTTTGAATAACGGTCTGGATGCCAATGGACTCAGCCGCGACGCCACTGTCGTACAGGATTACAAAACAGATCCTCTTGTGCACCCCATGGCCAGTGTGCGCCTGGCAAATTTCATGTTTGATGCCGGCGATTACGTGCTGGCGCATGCTAAAGACTGGAAAACCCCTCTATATTTGGCGCATGGAACAGCTGATCCTATCTGCGACATTCGTGGAACTGACCAGTTTGCCAGTGAAGCCTCAGGTGACATCACATACAATCGCTGGGAAGGCCTCTTCCACGAAACCCATAATGAACCCGAACAGGAAGAGACCATCACCGCAATGGTGAACTGGGTTGACCAACGAATATAGGCATGGATATGACATTTACCAAGGTAAAAGAGGTCTTGGAAAAGAACGGTTTTACGGTCTGCTGGTTCAGCACCAAAATTGGAGCCAGGGATTATTTGGTCCAAAAATTGAGCGGTCAGAACTTAGGCTTTGGCGGCAGCATGACCTTGCGGGAATTGGGTTTGCGTGACATCCTGATGCCCGCGCCAGCTGGTGAAAAAGTGGAAACCTACTTGCTTTCTGCCAATGCCCTGGCTGAAACCGGGGAAATTGTCAATATCGATGGCACCGGCAATCGCGTTGCGGACGCTTTTTTCGGTCCTGAAAACTTAATTTACGTGATCGGCAGGAATAAGCTTAAGCCTGACTTAGCCAGTGCTATTGACCGTGCCCGAAATGTTGCCGCACCACTTAACGCCAAACGCCTCAACAAGGATACCCCCTGCGTTGAAGACCTCAAATGCCACGATTGCGATTCGCATGATCGCATTTGCCGCGGGCTGGCCATCACCTGGTGGCCGATGAAGGGCTTTAAGTCCACGGAAATCGTTCTGGTTGACGAGGATTTGGGTTATTGAGTCAAACAGTCTCCCGGATTGTTCACTCCCCTTATTCCACTGGTCCTTCCTCCCCAAAAATAGAAACTGGAAAATTCTGGATTTTCTGCTTATTCTGAGCGTGAAACCAGCCAGGCTGTGAATTCTATGAATGCTTGTCTATCAATTTGCAGGATATCAGGCATTAAGGCACATGAGGCTCTTGGAATATCTTTTGGGACTCCAAAACATGGGACTCCAAAACACAATCTGCCAAGTTTGGTGTGCTACAATGGGCCAGTTCTTCTGAGCCAAAATCTTTTGCAAGCCCTTTCGGGATGCGGGAAATCAAATAATGGATATCCGTTATTAGAGCAAGATCCAGCAGTAAATTAAAGATGCATGCGTAGACATAAACGCTTAATTTGGAAATAATTTGGAAAAGTAGATCGATAACACGATGCTTTAAAAGATATGCTACGGGTTGGTGCGGGATTCATTTTTCTAGGTCTGAGTACCCTGGGCCTGGTTCTGCCGCTGCTTCCCACTACGCCTTTTGTTCTTGCAGCCGCTGGGTGCTTTGCAACCGTGCCTGAGCTGCGGGCCAGGGTCATGTGCATCCCTTTTTTTAATGCCCATTTGCGTAACTATCAGGAAGGCAGCGGCCTTTCAAAGAAACATGTGATCGTCAGCCTCAGTACACTTTGGATTTCCTTAATCCTCACGATCATCTTCCGCCCAATTTTTTTGGCTCAAAATACTGCTTCCAATAATTGGTACGGGGGTGACCATCCACATTATCAAGTTTTCCAAACCGCGGAATATTGATAGGATCTACGAAGCAAATTGAGCAGATAGCACCTGAGACTTAGGTTTTTGACGGGGGAGGGAAATCTGGCGGAGAGGGTGGGATTCGAACCCACGATACCTTGCGATATACCCGCTTTCCAAGCGAGCGCACTAGGCCAGCTATGCGACCTCTCCGAGCGAGCCGATATTATATCAGAATTCCCCTAAAAATAAAGCCATAACGACAGCCATAACAACTCCATAACGACAGCCATAACGCTCCCATGACGCTGCCCCTGGCTAGCCGTTTTATGGCGTCTTTGGGTATAAGACAATTTGGCATTAATCGACCGATCAATAGAAAATCTATAGGAGTATTAATTTTTCCATCATAGACTCAAGCTAAGGATCAATTGAATCCTAAAGGAGTAGCAAATGACAGCAAACACAAATCACAAACTTGTACCCTGGTATCTCTGGCCGATTTACCTGCCGCTGAAGATTGCATTCTTCATCATCAGCCTGGTTGGGCGCTTTGTCGGTCTGATCCTGGCGGTAATTTTTATCCTTCTGGGTAAATTCCTGACCGCTACGATCATTGGGGCAATCATCGGCCTGCCGATGCTGCTAATTGGCATTGCGCTGGCTTTCAACTGCCTCTTCAAATGGTAAATGGATCAAAAGAACCTCGACTGGAGGTTCTTTTGATTTTTATGTTCCCTTAATTAAGAAGCTAATTTCCGCTTGAGGGCATTTAATGCTTCGATGGGGGTTGGGTCCACGCCGTAATCCAAGGCCAGGTAGTAAGCTACGTAATCCCCGAACTGTAACAGGCTCCACATCTGGGCCATGCGGCTGTTGCCCACAGCCTGAACCGTGTCAACAGCCATGCCGGCAATTAGAAATTGCTGCATACTGTGCTCAATGCGGATTTGATTGCGTGGGTGGTCCATTTTTGCCCGCAGGAATATGGCGGAGGTTTTTTCGAACAGGCTCTCTGGGGATTCCAAACCAGCCAGTGCATTATGGTTCATTTCTGGCAAACCTTCAAAAGATGCCCAGGCTTTGGCCAGTTCGGCAATTTGCCCTTTCCAGCGCCTGGCAATCACTTCATTTTCACCAGCTGCCAAAATTAGAACATTGCGCCCAAGCAACTGCCCGCCCAAGCGCCTGGCCGGGTTCTGTTGTACAGGTGAACTGGCTGTTAGAATTTCCCGCTGTGAGCGCATCACAGATGCTGACTCACTGATCTCGGAGAAGTCGAAAACCGCCAAGCCTGCGCGCTGCAAAAAGGCCAGTAAAATGCCAAAGGTAAATGGGATCGCGGTGCGGGGCTGGCCGTGATGTTCAAAGGTCCAACAAGCTTTTCCAGCTTCCCCGGCGCGTTTTTCCAATTTCCCACCTGTGCTGAAGGCCAGGATTGAACAGCCATTTTTTAGCGCCTGGTCAAAAGCGCTCAAGGTCTCTTCGGTATTCCCTGAATGCGAAGAGCAGATCACTAATGTATCTTCCCCCGCAGTCCAATCGGGCAGACCGTAATTGCGCCAGGAGATTATCGGTACTTTGCCGCCCTGGGCCAGAAAACCAGCCAGCATGTCTCCGCCGATAGCGGAGCCGCCCATACCGGCAATGCAAATCTTGTGAATTTCAGGAAATTTAGGAAGGTCGTAAGCCTGCCCAAGTGCCCAGGCTTTTTCCAGATCGTCCGGTAGGGCATCAATATACGCGAGCATATTTTCAGGATCTTTTGAATTCATATGACCTCTTCAATTTTTTTAAACGGTTGCTAAGGAGCAGCTTCCACTCTAATTTTTACATAAAATGGGGCGTCAGCATTCAAGCCCATACCAAAGAAATTGCCGGCTTCATCCTGCATCATCCAGCTACCCTCGTACTCCCCCGGCGCGAACGGTGCGATGAATGGCACACTGATATCCACGGCCTGCCCTGGTTGTACCTCGGTTATGAGGCGATTTTCCTGGTGGGCTCCCATTGAATTTCCAGAATAATAACTGTATTTGTAGCGCATGGTCCAGGTACAGCTTCCTCCATTGATGATGCGCCAGGTCTTCACGAATTCCTGCCCGGGCAGAAAGCGGGAGCCATCCGGGACAGAAACATCAATAGGATTGCCTGCCTGAACTAAGTTGCAGGGTAGGTTCGGAGTGGAGGTGATGGTCGGATCCTCTGGCACTGAAAATGGCGTGTTGGTTGCGGTCAGCGGAACACTCGCCAGGGTTTCAGCAGGGCTCAAAATTGAAATAACCGGCTGCCTTGTTTTTACTGCTTCCGCCGTTACCCTGGCAACTGAGGTCTGAAGCAATGAAGCTTCATCCAGGGGCAGCAAAGTAGGCGTGTTTGCTTGATTTATAGTTGGTTTGCAGGCTGGCAAGAAAAGAAGAAGCCCAAGTGCCAGCCGCGACAAGAATAACTTATTCACGTTTCCTATTTTATCCCATCCCTTGCCTTGTTCCCCATTTTGGCGCACCCGAAGGCAGCGGGGATTGCTCTGACGAGGATTGCTTTGACTTGTCAGTTTTGGTCGTCTACAGTATAGTTTTAAAGTTAATGAATACTAACCGGAGTGGATCAATGGCTGAATTGGGAAATCTTGAAAACGAACCGACCCGCAACGAAGTGGTAGAGCGTTGGCTGGACCGACCAGTTGCCAAATGGCTGCCTGGCTTAACCATTGAAAGGCTGCTGGTTGGGCTGATTATCCTGCTCACCCTCCTTTCCCGTTTCATCAATGTCGGTGACCGCACAATTTCTCACGATGAACTAAATCACGTTGTTCCAGCTTACAGTTTCGAGACTTACGTCTACAACCCGGTCACTCACGGTCCATTCCAATTCCACATGCTCGCGCTTTCGTATGCACTTTTTGGGGATTCTGATTTTTCAGCTCGTTTGCCTTATGCAACATTCGGTCTGGCTGTGGTTATTTTTGTTCTCTTAGCATGGAAGCGCTACCTGGGTCGGCTCGGCGCAATTATTGCCGGCTTTCTGATGCTTATCTCTCCCTACATCCTCTTTTACAGCCGTTACACCCGCAATGAAATCTTCATCGTCTTTTGGGGCGTGGTCATGCTTTGGCTCTTTCTGCGCTACCTCGAAGGTGGTGAAACCAAGTGGCTGCTCTGGCTGGCTTTGATCATAGGATTCCACTATGCTGATAAGGCCACATCTTACATTTTTACCGCTGAGTCCTGCATCTTCCTCGCCATCCTTTTCCTGATTGATTCCCTGAAACAAAAATGGTCGGATGAAAAATTTAAACGTCAGTTTATCCTCGGCTTCGAACTGGTCATCCTGGCGGGCGTTTTCTTTTTGGGTATCTACATGCTGCACAATGCCGCAGCCCCTGCCCCGGAAATTACCGAGTTAACCAAGTCTGATCTGGTTGATGCCGGGGCTATAGCAACCCAAACTTCAATTTTTGCTTCCCGCTTGCCTTTACTCGGGGCAGCAGCACTGCTTCTTGGAACGCTCGTATACGCTCTGGTTGGGCTCATCAAAGGGCTTGGCGATAAAGTGCGCTCGATGCGCAGCTTCAACCTCATTGCCCTGCAAATGCTGCTCGTCCTGCCGTTATTGGGAGCCCTGGTTCTCAAGATTTTGGGCTATAACCCGGAAGATTACTCCCCCGAAGGTATTGTTCGAGCCATAATATCACTTTCAGTTTTGGGAACACTCTCCATGTTCCTCGGGCTCAAATGGTGGCGCTCAGTCTGGCTGAAGGCCGCTGCCATCTTCTGGACCATCTTTATCGTCTTTTATACCTCGGTGTTTACCCAGGGTCAGGGTTTCTTCATTGGTCTGCAAGGTGCCCTGGGGTACTGGATATCTCAACAGACCGTCCAACGCGGAACGCAACCGCTTTACTACTATGCATTTCTTCAAATCCCGATCTATGAGTTCCTGCCTGCATTGGGGGCTTTGACTGCTTTTATCATTGCGCTCAAGAAAAAATTACTCTTTAACCTGATCGGAGAACCTTTTCTTTCTCCCTCGCTTTTGACAGTGGAATCTCCCGAGCAAGTGGAGCTGGAGCCTAACAGCGAAGTTGATATTGAGCATGAAACCATCCAGCTTGACCGCACTGCAGATGCGGAAACTGAGTCGGTTTCTACGGAGGCTGAGCAGGAACTCTCATTTTGGGAGAGAACATTCCCTGAGCCAAAAGTGGATACTATCACGACTGTAAGCCTTCCCACTTCTTTCCTGCTGCTTTATTGGTCCTTAATGAGCTTGCTGGCCTTTACTGCCGCCGGTGAGAGAATGCCCTGGCTGACAACCCATATAACCATGCCCCTGATTCTTACCAGCGGATGGTCGCTCTCCTGGCTGGTGCATCACCTTGATTGGGAACAAGTCAGACAAAAACGCGGTTGGTTGGTTTTTGGCCTCTGCCTTGGTTTTATTATTGCCTTTGTAAATCTGCTGGGCTCCCTTTTTGGCACAACCCCGCCATTTGCAGGCAAAGATTTAGTCAGTCTGCAGAACACGAGCACCTTCTTGCTCACATTCATTGGCTCGCTTGCCTTTGGTTTAGGCTTGTGGAAGACCCTCAAGGGTTGGCAAGGTCGGCAGTTTGGCCGCTTCCTCCTGCTGGGGTTTTTCTCCATTTTAG
>WOZB01000127.1:9076-10750 GCA_011620445.1 Anaerolineaceae bacterium
CGCTTCCTCCTGCTGGGGTTTTTCTCCATTTTAGCTGTGCTCACTTTCCGCACCGCCTGGCGGGCAGCTTTTATTGAATATAACAATGCCAAGGAATTCCTTGTCTATGCGCACTCTTCTGAGGATATGAAGAATGTTTATAATCAGCTGGTTTCCATCTCCAAACGGGTTTCAGGTGACCTTTCTCTCAAGATTGCCTACGACGATAACGTGCGCTATCCTATGCAGTGGTACACCCGCCACTTCACTAATCGCTACGACTTTGACAAACAAATTACCAAGACACTTCGCGATTACCCCATCATCATGGTCGGTCAGGAGAATTTCGACAAAATTGGTCCGGTCGTCGGCAACAATTACTATATGTACACCTACAAACGCATGTGGTGGCCAACAGAAGATTATCGGCAATGGAATTGGCCAAACATTCGGAATGCCATTACCAACCCTGCCATGCGCTCTGCGCTTTGGCAAATTTGGTTAAACCGTGATTACACAGAATATGCAGCTTTATCCGGCCGAAGTGACTTGAATCTCGCCACCTGGGAACCTTCCAACTCAATGCGGCTTTATATCCGTAAGGATCTTACCGCCCAACTCTGGGAATTTGGCGCAGCGCCACAAGCTGCTGAGGTTGTCAAGGAAGATCCTTATAAGGCCGGCACCATCAGCCTGGAGCCCGTCAAAGTCGTCGCCAATCTGAATGATAAACCCTTCAACGCGCCGCGCGGTTTGGCGGTTGCAGCGGATGGCAGCTTCTTCGTGGCTGATTCCCGCAATAATCAGATTGTGCATTTTGACAAAGATGGCAACTTCCTAAACTCATGGGGTTCACCATCTGGAACAATGGATATCAACTCACCGGATGGCACCTTTAACGAACCCTGGGGGGTGGCAGTCGGAGCGGATGGCAGGGTTTACGTCACAGATACCTGGAATCATCGCATCCAAGTTTTCAACCCGGATGGCAGCTTTGTCACGAAATGGGGCAGCTTTACCGTCAACGGGCAGGTCGATGGCTTCTGGGGTCCCAGGGGGATCGCCATTGACCAGGCTAACCGGGTTTATGTAACAGATACCGGTAAGCAGCGCGTTGTGGTCTTCGACAGCAACGGTAATTACCTCACCCAGTTTGGCAGCCGGGGCCTGGACCTTGGCCAATTGGATGAGCCAGTGGGTCTGGCAATCGCCTCCGATGGTCGTGTCTTTATTGCCGACGCCTGGAATAACCGCGTGGCCACCTTCAAACCTAATGCCGATGGAAGCTTCATGGCAGAAAAGACCTGGGATGTGGACGCCTGGTCGTCCCAATCCCTGGAGGATAAACCCTTCCTGGCTTTGGGTGCTAATGATGACGTTTACGTCACTGACCCGGCCGGTGGGCGCGTGCTGCATTTTGACAAGGACGGCAATTTCATCCAGCTCTGGGGTGGTTTTGATAATACCTATTTGATGGGCATTATCAATGGCATTGTCATCAGCGAGGATGGCCACATTTGGGTAACCGATGCCACTAATAATGCTGTGCTGGAATTTGCTCTGCCTAAGAAGTAGGGTTTAAGCCGAAAGGTTGTTTTTACTCGCCAGGATATTTTGAAGCCTTAATTATTCTCTTTTAACGTAGCAACTGTGTTGAAAGTCAAGCGATATGGGGGCACCAAGGCTTAGACTGAG
>WOZB01000260.1 GCA_011620445.1 Anaerolineaceae bacterium
GCCATGTCACCTGAAAGGGCACCTAACCAGCCAAGTTTGATGGGGGTTTTGTCTTCGGCAGGAGCCGCTGGGGCCGTAGTGGCATCGGCGGGGGTTGCTGGAGCTGTGGTGGGGGCGGGTGCTGCACATCCAATTGCTGATAGGATGATAAGTGCAGCGACGATAAGCATTACAGTCTTCTTCATTTTTTACCTCTCTACTTTCAATTAAGATCTTCTTTCTTTGACAAAAAAACTTTGATCAGGTTCAGATACCTCCTGTTACGCAGAATTTACATTCTGTTATTCACAAGTATTGAATTTGGAAAGTAACCAGAAAACAGTTGAACATTGTAAGATAGGCAAAATTGCTTGCGGCATAATTATAGTGCTATAAGCATTTGTTCTATGATTGCCCAGAAATAATCGCGGGCTTTTAACAAATCTGCCACGGGCAGGCACTCATCGGCAATGTGCACCAGGCGTTCATCACCGGGGCCGAAGCCAATGGTGGGGATTCCTTTCCAGCCGGCAGAATAAGCGCCGTTCGTACAGAATTGGTAAGAACCAACGGTGGGTTCCAGGCCGACTTTCTTCAGTCCAGCCAATGCACCGGCAACAAAGGGATGCTCAAGGGGGAATTCCCAGGCAGGGAAGAACTTTAGACCGCTCAGTTCTTTGCCGGTATAGCAGAGGTCCTTACCTTCAAAGATGTAAGCCCGGTGCGGAATTGCCCGGAGGACCTCGTCTGCTTCGATAGGAGCAAGAACCGACTCCATAGTCTCACCGGGAATGGTACGTCGATCGTAGGTAACGCGGCAGCGGCCAGGGATAACTGAAAAACCGGGATAGGGATCAGAAATGATGTCTGTCAGTGTCAATTGAGTTGGTCCGACGAAGGAACTTGCGTCCTGTGGGAGACGGTCCACAGCTTCGATGACTTTCAGCATTTCGTGCACTGCGCAGCGGCCAATTTGTGGTGAAGCAGAATGGGCAGATTTGCCGATGGTCTCGATGACAATTTCTGCGCGGCCCCGGCCAGCCCGATTGAGCTGGAAGTTGGTGGCCTCACCGATGATGACAAAATCTGGATTTAGTTGATCAACTACGTTTTTGAGGGCCACGCCTTCAAAATGCTCTTCCAGCACGGTGCCGCTGACCACAACCGACCCAGCCAGGGTTTCGCGGTTTACACTCGCGGCGGCATGTACCATGGCAGCTAAAGAACCTTTCATATCAACGATGCCGCGCCCATAAATGCGGCCGTCATGAATTTCGGCAGCGAAAGGCGGATGCGTCCAATCTTTGGCTTCGGCCACAACAGTGTCGATATGCCCATCCATGAGAAGGCGTTTGCCCGGTTTCTTGCCCCAGATGATGCCGACAGCATTGCCGCAATCATCCACATAGCTTTCATCAAAACCAAGGCGCTGCATCTCGGCAACGACTGCTTTAGCTACGGCTGCCTCGTAGCTGCTATAGCCCTGAGTCTTGATGAGCGTTTGGGCAAAACCTATCAGGTCTTGATCTTGCATCACAACCTCCATATAAAGTGAGAGTTTTGAAAAGTTAGATGCTCTTTGTGTCAATTCACTTGACAGAACTTAGTTTGACGTATAGCATATATCATAATCGGTAAAGTAGAATCCAGTCAATACTTGATAATAAAAGATAAAAATCTTAAACGAAGGCTTGGTGAGAATGAACGTCGAGGTAAATCCACTTGTCGCTGGGGTAGAAGAGTCCGCCACCGAAATTGTGGATAATGAAATTAAGCTTATGAAGCGGGCGGGGGTAAAAGACATTGTTTCGCTTGGTGTTGGTGAGCCTTATTTCGATACTCCAGAGTTTATCAAGCAAGCTGCCATTCGATCACTGGAAGCCGGAAACACAAAATACCAGCCAACCTTTGGCGACCCTGACCTGCGCAAGGCCATTCAGGAGAAACTTGCCAAAGAAAATCAGGTCCACGCCGAACTTGAAGACATCATGGTTACTCCGGGCGCCAAGTTTGCTCTTTTTCTTGCCTTTCAAGCCCTTATATCACCTGGTGACAAGGTTGTGGTTCTGGATCCTTCCTGGGTATCGCATAGCAGCATTCCGCTTTTGATGGGGGCCGAGCTGCTGCAGGTGCCGACTGTGGAATCTGAAGGTTTTCAACCCGACCTGGAAAGGGTGCACTCAGCCCTCATCCAAAAACCCAAATGCATCATTCTCAATTCCCCATGTAACCCGACCGGCGCAGTCTACAGCCCGGATACAATCCGCAAAATTACTAAGATGGCAAGGGATAACGGCACGCTGGTCATCTCGGACGAGATTTACGAATCTTTATTATATGAAGGCGAGTTCTTCTCGCCAGCTTCTGAGTTCGATAACGTTTTTACTGTCAATGGCTTTTCAAAACGTTATGCCATGACAGGCTGGCGTTTGGGATATGCCTGCGGCCCCCATGCGTTGATGGAACAAATCATGAAAATCTTTCAGCACTCAGCCAGCTGCGTGGCAGCTTTCTCACAGGCAGGTGCTCTGGAAGCACTGACTAATCCAGCCTCTGCAGAAGCAACCAAATTAATGGTTGATCTATTCAATCGCAACCGGCATCTGATGATGGAAAGCATCAACAGTTCTGGGCATCTACAATGTGTGAGTCCCAAAGGAGCCTTCTACTGCTTTGCCAGTTACGACAAACCTGTAAAATCGCTGGACTTGGCAAGAGACCTGCTTAAAACCAGCCACCTGGCCACCGTACCAGGAGGAGCATTTGGCTTGGGAGGGGAGTACCATTTGCGGCTCTCCTATGCCACCAATGAAGCAGATGTGATTGAAGGCTTGCGCAGGCTCAGAGCCTATTTTGACCAGATAGGTAATTGATATGCTCCTAAGACGCCCCCGGGTTTTGAGTGGCACGCATTTTATGCTGGGCAATTTTGCCGCAGTAGAAGGCGCCCTGGCAGCAGGCTGCAATTTCTTCGCGGGCTATCCGATTACGCCGGCTAACGAAGTGTCTGAACGCATGGCTGAACGCATGCCCGAGGTGGGGGGCAAGTTTCTGCAGGGAGAAGACGAGCTGTGCTCCATCTATGCCCTTGCGGGAGCTGCCCTGGCAGGAGCAAAAGTATTGACCGCCACAGCCAGCGCAGGCTTTGATTATATGGCTGAGGGTATTGAATACGCCATTTCTGACGAAATCCCCATGGTCATCATGGACGTACAGCGTACCCGCGGTGAAAACTTTGCTACCCAGGCCGATGTCATGCAGATGCGCTGGGGGGCAGCTGGCGATCACGAACTGATTGTCCTGGCGCCCTCTTCCGTGCAGGAACTTTTCGATTTTACGATTCGGGCTTTTAACCTGGCAGAAAAGTACCGCAACCCGGTCATTGTCATGTCCGAAACCACCATAGCCCTGATGCGCGAACGCCTGGTCATTCCTCCTGCCGACCAGATTAAAATTATTAATCGCAAAATGACCCAGGCCCAACCTGGTGATTATGTACCTTTTAGAGCTGAGATGGGTTGTGTGCCCGATATGGCACCATTGGGAAAGGGTTACAACACGCTTTATTCCATCAACCCTCACAACGAATTTGGTAGCATCAAGTGGGAACCGGAGATCTTTGAGCGCCAGTACGAGCGCATTACTCAGAAGATTCTGATGAATCTGGATGACATTGTCACTACCGATGAGTATCAAACTGAGGATGCCGAACTAATCCTGATTGCTTATGGCAGTGAGACCCGCCCTTGCAAGGACGCTGTTGACGTGGCGCGGGGCCAGGGCAAAAAGGTGGGTTTGCTAAAATTGAATACAGTCTGGCCTGTACCCGAAAAGCAGATCCTGGCTGCGGCCAGAAAAGCCAACAAAATTCTGGCAGTGGAAATGAATATGGGCAAATACGCCGGGGAGATTGAGCGCGTTGCTGGTTGCCACGCGGAAGTAAAGCGGGTAACCAAAAACCTGGGAGCCATCCACACCAGCGGAGAAATCGTAGCCGCCATTGAGGAGTCTTTGAGATGATTACCAACCCCATGCGCGAAGCTCTTAAGCCCAATTCACTGCCCCATTTCTTTTGCCCTGGCTGCGGAGCTGCCCAGGTGCTCAACTTCTTTGTGCGGGCGATGGATGAGCTGCAGATACCCATGAGCAGTATTTTGGGGATCGGAGGTGTGGGTTGCACAGCCCGCATCCCTGTTTACCTCAAGCTGGATGCCATGCACGGCATCCATGGGCGCACTCTGCCCTGGGCAACAGGCATCAAGCTCATGCAGCCAGACCTGAAAGTGGTCATTTTTGCCGGCGATGGCGATGCGGCAGCCATTGGCGGGAACCATCTGATCCAGGCAGCCAGGCGCAACCTGGATGTGACCATGATCGTGGTCAATAATCTCAATTACGGTATGACAGGCGGCCAGGTTGCCCCGACCACCTACAGCACCTTGCGCACCACCACCACGCCTTACGGTAATCCGGAACCTGCATTCGACCTGGTGAAATTGGTTGAAGCAGCGGGAGCGACCTTCGTGAGCCGCTGGTCCACCAACCGACCGCACCAATCCGTCAGGGCGATAAAGAAGGCCATCCAGCACAAGGGTTTTTCATTTGTTGAAATCGTCTCCCAATGCACAACTGGTTTTGGGCGCAAGGCCATCAATTCCGCCAGCCCCACCAAACTGTTGGATTGGATCAAAGACCGTAGCCTTACCATTAGTGAAGCAGAAAAATTGAGTGATGAAGATTTGGCAGGTAAGTTTGTTTTAGGCGATTTTGTGGATAAGCAAGCACCGGTCTTTGCCGGCAGCTCTTTTTTGCCTCCGGAGGAAGACGAATGATCGCAGAGAGACAGGCCATCCAGTTCTGCGGTTTCGGAGGGCAAGGCGTCATCCTCGCTGCTTTGATTTTTGGTTCTACGGCTGTGACCAAACAGGGTTATCATGCCGTGCAGACGCAATCTTTCGGTTCTGAAACCCGGGGCGGTGAATGCCAGGCGGAGTTAATCCTTTCAAAAGAGCCAATATTCTCGCCCACCGCAGATAAGGTGGATATTTTGGTGGCTATGTCTGATTTGGCCTTTAGCCGCTATGTTGGGCGTTTAAAGTCCGGTGGAATCCTGATTATGGATCCGGATATGGTTACCAGGCCCAGTCGGAACGACCTTAAAATCTATGAAATCAAAGCGAACCACATCGGCAAGGAACTGGGTTTTGCTTTGTCGAGTAACATGGTCTTTTTGGGCGCCTTGCATCGCTTTTGCGGCATCCTGAGCGACCAGCAGCTTTTTGATGGCATTAGGGAAAATGTGGCAGAGCGTTACGCCGAAGTTAATATCAAAGCAGCTCAGGCTGGTATCGACACTATGTCGGGATTGCTCAAGTAGGAGCGTTAATGCGCCTACTTGAATACCAGGCCAAAAATCTCTTTAGACAGCATGGTATCCCTGTGCCGCGGTCGGTCCTCGTCAGCTCTATGGCAGACCTCCGCGGCCTGCAGTACCCCCAGGTGTTAAAAGCCCAGGTGCTTACCGGAGGGCGCGGCAAGGCAGGTGCCATCCAGGTGGTCAAAGATTACGCTGAAGCCGCCAGCACCTACCCACAATTGCTGGGCATGAAAGTGAAGAATGAAAGTGTTCATGCAGTCCTCGCAGAACAGAAGCAAGGTATCCTCCAGGAATACTACCTTTCTTTATTGATCGACAAAGTTTCAGCTGCTCCATTGTTTGTTGCCAGTGCCTTCGGCGGCATGGATATTGAAGAAGTCTCCAGGGAGGCCCCTCAGAAAATTCTGAAATTGGCTATTGACCCCTTGCTGGGGCTGCAGTCATTTGAAATTCGAAAGCTGGCCTTCTTTTTAGGTCTGCCTGAGAAAGACCTTACCCCATTTATGCAGGCGCTCTTTGAGATTTACCAGGCTTATGATGCCACGCTCATTGAGATCAACCCCCTGGCGCACACCGAAGCAGGCTTATTAGCGCTGGATGCCAAGCTGGTACTGGATGATAAAGCGCGCTTTCGACATGAAGATTTGTTCACCCAGCTGGAACTTGAGCAAAAACAAAATGATGGTGAATATCTTGACTCCAGTCAGAAACTGGCAAAGGAATGGGAAATCACCTATGTGCCGCTGACTGGTGACCTTGGCCTGGTATCAGATGGTGCCGGCACGGGCATGTTTACCCTGGACCTGATCAAGGACGCAGGCGGCTTTGCGGCTAATTTTTGTGAACTGGGTGGCCTGGCGAATGCTGACCGCATGAATAAAAGCCTCGAAATTCTGGCCCAAAACCCTTATGTCAAGACAGTCATGGTCTCGCTGATTGGCGGCCTAACCCGCATGGATGATATGGCCGAAGGCATCAGCACTTTTGTACGCAAGCACCCTGACCGCTTCAAACTGGTTGTGCGCATGTGCGGCACCAAGGCTGATGAAGGCAGAGCAATATTGGCGGAATACGCAATCGAATCAGGTGAAGATCTGGTAAGCGAAGTTGCCAGGGCCGTTGAGTTGGCCAGGGAGGCTGCACTATGACCATCCTGATCGACCAGAATACCCGCGTGCTGGTTCAGGGTATTACCGGTTCGGTGGGCGCGTTTCAAGCCAGGATTATGCTGGAATATGGCACGCACCTGGTAGCCGGGGTTACTCCTGGCAAAGGTGGCTCCAGTTTTGAAGGCATTCCAATTTTCAATGATGTGGAAAAAGCTGTAACCGAAACGGCACCAAATGCGGCTATTTGCTTTGTGCCCGCCAAATTTGTCAGGGACGCAGCCCTGGAGGTCATCCAGACGGGTATCCCCTTGATGGTGCTTACCACTGAAGGCGTTCCGGAAAAAGACATGCTTGAAGTTTTGGCCTATGCCCGTTCGAAAGGTACCCGCATAGTCGGGCCGGATACACCAGGGATTATTTCTCCGGGTATCTGTAAACTGGGTGTACACCCCGCCATGATGTTCCAGCGCGGAACAGTCGGGCTGGTTTCCAAGAGCGGTGCTTTATCCTATGAGGTTGGGCGGGTGATGACTGAGGCCGGCATCGGTCAAACGACAGTCGTTGGCATTGGCGGAGGCCCCATTTGGGGCTCGCGCCAGGCTGAAATCGTGAGGATGTTCTTTGCTGACCCGGAAACCCAGGCGGTAGTCATGCTGGGCGAGGTTGGCGGCAGAATGGAACTTGAAGCTGCCGAGTACATCAAAACCCATCCTGAAAAACCTGTGATCGCCATGATTGTAGGGCGCTCCGCCCCGGAAGGTGCCCAGATGGGGCATGCCGGCGCGATTATTGAAGGGCACGAAGGCACCGCGCAGGGGAAAATTGATGCCCTAAAAGCAGCCGGCGTTCTTGTGGCAACCAAACCCAGGGAAATCCCTGAATTGCTTAGAGAAATTGGAATAAAGGCATGAAAGTCTATATTGATGATACGATTTGTAAAGGTTGTGGCATTTGTATTTATTACTGCCCGAAGAATGTAATTCGCTTTTCTTCCGTGCAGAATCGCAAAGGCTTTACGACGGCAGAGGTCTACAAAATTGAAAACTGCAGCGGCTGCAAGCTCTGCGAAATTGGCTGCCCCGATTTTGCCATCTATGTGATAAAGGAAGCCACCCAGACAATAGTAGCAAAAGAGTAAGGTACACATACAGGCTTTAGCCGGTGAAAAACAAAATGAAGCTCCTCTTCCTTTACAATGAAATGCGGTTCAAAACAACAAATTTGCTGCCGGACATGTTCAAGGCGAATGGCTTCGACATTGAATTTTTCTGGACCAGCAAAGGTGAATTCCCTTCAAAGCTCAAAGCTTACCAGACCGTCTACCTTTCCGGCAGCCTTGCTAACCCGGGTGACCCTTACCTATGGATACCCAGGCTGGAAGAACTGATTAGAGAAAGCAGCAACCTCGCTTTACCGACCTTGGGTTCCTGCTTTGGAAGCCAAATTTTAGCGACCGCCCTGTGCGGGCAAGATCAAACCTTCCGGCGCAGCAATTGCGCCTTGGGGTATTCAGATATTATTCTCAACCATACCGAGCCCGAAGATCCGCTGCTGAAGGGCCTGGGCGCGTCGGTGCGTATGTTCGTCTGGCACAATATCCAGGTTAAGTCAGGTCACCCCGATATGCGCATCCTGGGCTATAACAGTGATTGCTCCAATCACATCTGGCGTTATAAGGACCTGCCGATCTGGGGCATCCAGGGCCATCCAGAGCTGGACCCGGCTTCGGCCAGGGCCACCTTCCTGCAATACCGTCCTTTCTTTGAAAAAGAAGGCGTTTCGGTCGCAAATTTAGCCAAAACGGTTGAACCCAACACAGAAGCGATTAAACTTTTTATAAACTTCATGGATTACTGTAAATCATTTTAGGTGGAGGATATCCTATGCAGGTCATTTGCCCTGTTTGTAAAGAATCTGGCGAACTGAACCCCCAACACTGGCGCTGTGAGTGCGGCGAAGCCTGGGAACCAGTGGATACGCTCACTTTTGACCCGGCGCTGATTCACCCCGAAAACTACGGGCTCTGGCGTTACGCGGATATTTTTGACCTTGGTTTCAGACAACCCAGGATTAGCCTGGGAGCGGGTTGGACACCCCTCATACCGGCTAAAGTGCAGGGTCTCAATGTTTACTTCAAACCTGAGTACATTTCTCCCACCGGGTCCTTCAAAGACCGTGGAACAGAAGTGGAGATTAATGTGCTTGCCGAACAGCAAGTGGAAACCGTTGTGGACGACTCCTCGGGCAACGCGGGCAGCTCGCTGGCTGCTTATGCCGCCCGTGCCGGCCTCAAAGCGGATATCTACGTGCCGCATTACGCTTCTGAAAATAAGAAAAAGCAAATCGCCATTTACGGCGCCACCGTTAATTCCATCCCGGGGGTGCGGAATGATGCCAAGCTGGCGGCCATGAATTCGGTTGGCGGTAAGAAGGTATACGCTTCGCATGCTTATCATCCAGCATTCCTGCTCGGGCAGGAATCCATCGCCTGGGAGGTTTGGGAACAAATGGGGGGCAAGGCTCCGGATTGGTTCATCGTGCCGGTTGGCCAGGGAGTGCATTTATTGGGTGCCTGGATGGGCTTTGAACGCCTCCGGAAAGCCGGCCTGATTGATAAAACACCCCGCATCGTAGCTGTGCAGCCCAAATTACTCAATCCGATCGTGCGGGCTATTGAAACGAATGCCGCCGAGGTGGAAGAGGCCGTACCCAGCCAGCCCAGCCTGGCGGAAGGGCTGGCTATTGCCAAACCGGTGCGTTGGAAGCGCATCCTCGAGGCTATCCGCGCCAGCGGAGGCACGGCAATTGATGTGACTGAGGATGAAATCATAGAAGGCCAACACGAACTGGCTAAGTTGGGTCTTTATGCCGAACCCAGCAGCGCCGTCGTTTGGGGGGCATTGATGAAAATTCGTCAAAATGCTGACCCAAATGATGTCTTCTTGTTACCATTAACCGGAAGCGGCCTGAAAGGCTCTCCGAAGATCTAAAATAACGGTATAACAAGGACACAATGGAAAATATCATCGAACTCACCCGGGGTGTTCCACCGACCAAAAGCTTTGCGGTTGATAAGCTGAGTATTTGCGCGCATGATGCCCTGGCTGGTTACCCCGATAAAATTCTCCAATACTCCCAATCTTTCGGTTTTCTACCGCTGCGGGAGAGCCTGGCTGAAATTTACCTGGCCAATAAAGATCAGATCATTATTGGTACCGGATCTTTGCAGGTGCTTGACCATCTTTTACGCAGCTTTCCCACCGGAACATTGCGCGTAGGTTTTGAAGAACCAACTTACGATCGCACGATCACCCAACTTAAGCGCGTCCAGGCCAGTTTGCTGCCATGCCCGCTAAAACTGGAAGGTGTGGATCTTTCTGCGCTTCGGAAAAACCTCGAAGAAGGCAAAAAGGTGGACTTTTTCTACGTGATTTCCGATTTTCAGAACCCCACCGGATCGGTAATGCCGCTTGAAAAACGGCACGAGCTTGTAGCCCTGGCACGCGAGCATCATTTCTATATTATAGAAGACCTGCCATACCGCAACCTGCGCTATAACGGCCAAAGTTTGCCTTCTTGCTATGAATTGGCACCGGAACTCACCTGCATGATGTCTTCATTCAGCAAATTAATCGCCCCAGGTCTGCGGGTAGGCTTTATGATCCTGCCAAAGGAATTAGTCCACCGCACCGCGAAAGTAGCTGAAGATACATACATTAATCCCAGTTATCTGGACCAAGCCCTGGTTTATGAGTTTTGCTGCCGCGGCTGGCTGGAAGAGCACCTGGTTTTCCTCAAAGAACTTTACAGCCATCGCCGTGACGTTATGGCTGACGCCATGGACAGGCATTTGACGGGCCTTTGTGATTGGAAGCGGCCCGATGGGGGTTTCTTCATCGGCTCATTTGTAAAGCAAAGCGTTCAGGCGGATGTATTAATGCAGCATGCCCTCAAGCACGGCCTTAAATTGACGGATGGCCGTGGTTTTTACACCCAAGGTGGTGACCAGTTTGTGCGCCTGCCTTTCTGCGCGCTTGAAGATGAACAAATTGAAATCGGGATTGCCCGGTTTGCGGAAACGCTGAAAACTTACCCTGGCTAAAAGAAAACGATGACCCGAGAATTT
>WOZB01000063.1 GCA_011620445.1 Anaerolineaceae bacterium
TAATGGATAGAGCACCTGCTTGCGGAGCAGACGGTTGCGCGTTCGACTCGCGCCGAGGACATTTATTAATTAACAGGTTTGTATACTTTCCCCAAACAAGAACAACGCACTGCTTTCAGACACTCTATTGAGCCAATAAATCGGTAATTGATTGGTTAATGCTTGATATATGGAAGGTAACTGGATTAACTTGTGGAAAGCCAGTTATAGGCCGCCTGAAGGTTTCCGAGATGAATTAGCCAGGCATCCTTGTTGGCAACACGCGTTTCTCCAGTCTGCAGAAGGAATATCTTCGCCTGCGCTTCGAGACCATTGCCAAAATCATCGATCCGAAGATCACGCAGAGCTTCCAGGTAACGCCGATCCTGATCCAACCGCGATTTGGCTTCAGATGAATCCATTGGATCGCCATGGCCTGGCACAATCCACTCTACCTGACTGATCAGCTCTTTTAGGGTTGCCAGACTCTCCAGATAAGCAATCAAAGATTGCCAGCTGCCTTCGATGGAGGGCGGCTCAATATTTGAGAGCGTATCGGCCGCAAACAGCGTTCGAAACTCCGGGAATAGAAACCCGCTTTGTCCGTATAAATGGCCAGGAATATCAACAACCACCACTGAAGAGCCATACAGATAATGCAAGTCAGAAGATAAAGAAGAGAGATAAGACAAGTGATCACTAAAATAACGATGGTTAAGGTTAATTGGCTCGTCCTCAAGTGCGATTAATTCATCCAGTATTTCCTGGTGATGGAGGGTTACATAGTCCAATGTACCCTCAGAACAATAGCGTGGGGTCTCATCCCCAAAAAGGGGCGACCAAAACAAGTGGTCGTAATGGGCGTGTGTGCTGAAACCTGCCAAGACGCTATCTGATCCTAAAAATGCTGCAATGCGTTCAAAATCCGCCTGGGTGAAGGCCGGATCCACCAATACGCAGCCTACCGGCGTTTTTAGTATGCCTGTATTGGTGTGGAATATTTCAGACTGGTGAACGCTTACGTTGGGACGAAGATAGGTGAAATGCGTGTCCACTGCATTAACGCCAAGTGTTTATTGCGTCAGACGGGCAATCAGCACTTCGAAGGCGATGCTCCCAGGAAGGCCGCCGGTCTTCATACTCTCGTCAATCTCGAGCAATTTACCAAAAATCCCTATCAGCTGAGGCAAATTGAAGCGCCTGGCCTGGTAGGCTAGTTTTTGAGCCACGAAAGGCGGTAAATTCAATTCCTTGGCCACCTCATCTGCCTGGCCGCCATCATCCAAAATCTCACGCACCTGGATTAGCTGGCGGAAATGGCGCTGGATCATAGGCGCCAGCTCCACCATATCTTTTTGCTCTGCCAAAATGCGGAATTGGCGCATGGCTTTACGCCCATCGCGGTCACCCAGGGCATCGGTAAGCTCAAAAATATCGCCTTCCTGCTCCTGGGCAGTCAGCAGGATCACATCCTGCGGGTTTACCGCGCGGTTGGAACCGGCATAAAGGAGCAGTTTTTCAATCTCCTGCCTGGCGCGCAGCGTATCATTGCCAATATAGGAAGCTAACAAATGGGCGGCCCCTGGGTCAAACTTGCCGCCGAGCGCCTGGGCTTTCTCAAGCACCCATTTCGGCATCTCCTCATCCTTAGGCAGCTCGCAATTGATTACTTTGCCCCGACTTGCATCCTGGTGGACCCAATCGACCAGCCAGGCATATTGGCGGGCATTCTCCCAATTGCGCTCCCTGCGGCGGATAACCAGTTCATCTTCAATCAAAAAAAGCAAACGTGTGCTTTCGGGAACTTCCGCTAAAATCGCCAATGCTTTTTCAGGGGATGCTTTTCCCGTCCGCGCCAGGAATTGCCGGCCTTTTTCAACCATAACCAGGCGTAGGTCCGTCAGAAAAGGAATCGTCAGACAGGCAGAGCGCAGCTCTTCCAGTCTCAGGGTATCGCCGTCGAAAAGGGTTGTGTTCATCTCTGCCAGGCTGTCATCCCCCATGGAAGCCTTCACCCGAGCAATTTCTTCCGCGAAGCGGGTAGGGTCATTGCCCCTCAACAGCAGAACGTTGGGATTTTCAGCAGTCATGGCAGACGATCGATTAATTTTCGGTGTGGATAAAGTGAACCAGGCTTTTGCCGTAGCCATTACTCTCTACCAGTTTTACAGCCAGGTCACCCAAATCTGCCTTGGTGGTGACCATCTTTTGTACTTTCGGGCCGAGGGGTTCGGAAAAGATATAAACGGGAATGGCAAAACTGATGGCAAAAAGGTAGTTGTACCACTTGGGTTTGCGGGTGCTGCTGGAACCGTAGAGCAGGAGCCAGGCAGAAGCCGCCGCGAGCAGCGAAGAAGTGACTACATTCGTGCCGCAATGGGGGTGAATAGCCAGGCCTGCCTCACCGGCTGCCAAGCGTTTTTGGGCTTTTAGCACGGCATCAGTGACAACCTCCGTGGGCAAGTCGGCAAAAAGAAAGAAGCCTTTAGGGTTGGAGACCCCAGCCATCTTCGTGCCGGGGTAACACTCTTCAAGTACCTTCAATGTGGCATGTTCCAGGGCGTGGTTGCGCCGTGTGTTGTTGAGAAAAGGGAGTTGATCCAGCAGCTTATCAGTCATTTGCTTGGCCTTTCACAGTATTCTGGGGGTTTACTTCTTCGAATAAAGCTTCCTTGAGGGCTTCCTTAAGCGAGCGCACTTCAATTGCCTGGATTTCCTTGGGCAAAGGTTCACCCTGGCGCAGGCGGCGCGGCAGGATGGCGCGTTTGAAACCGAGTTTTGCGGCTTCCCGCAGACGAATTACTGTCTGGCTGACCGCGCGCAGCTCACCTGAGAGGCCGATTTCACCAATCAGGACGGTATCCATGCGTACTGGTTTATCTCGGTACGAGGAGGCAATGGCTACTGCCAAGGCCAGATCTGCCGCGGGTTCGGTAATTGTCATGCCGCCGACAACATTCATAAAGATATCCTGGTCGCTCAGCTTGACGCCAACACGCCGGGTGAGCACCGCGCTGACCAGCAACAGGCGGTTGAAATCCACGCCGTTGGCAGTGCGCCGTGGGTAGGGGTTGGAGGTCGGTGTGGTTAAAGCTTGTACTTCCACAAGCAGCGGCCGCGTACCTTCCATGGTAACGGCAACAGCCGAACCAGGAGCGTTGATCATGCGTTCAGCCAGGAAGACCTCGCTGGGGTTGCTCACTTCCACCATGCCTTTTTCCTGCATCTCAAAGACGCCGACTTCGCTGGTAGGTCCAAAACGGTTCTTGACCGAGCGCAGCAGCCGGTAGGACTGGAATTGTTCGCCTTCCAGATAAAGCACGGTATCCACGATGTGCTCAAGCACTCGCGGGCCGGCGATAGTGCCTTCCTTGGTTACGTGCCCAATCACAAATACGGTTATGCCGGTGGATTTTGCCAGTTCCCGCAAACGGGCGGCACATTCACGCACCTGGCTGATAGAACCAGCCAGCGATTCCATTTCGGGCAGGGTCATAGTTTGGATCGAGTCGATGATGACCAGGGCAGGCTTGGTATCGCCGATATGGTTGAAAATCGTGCCCAGATTGGTTTCAGTCACCAGTAGTAGTTTTTCAGGCAGAAAGGGTTCATTTTGGGCGTTTTTGGCCGCCAGTCGGTCTGCACGCATCTTGATCTGGCGTTCAGACTCCTCACCAGACACATAAAGCACCCGGTCATTCTTTGCCACCTGCATGGCAACCTGCAGCGTTAAGGTTGATTTGCCGATGCCCGGGTCGCCACTAATTAAAACAATGGATCCGGGTACGATACCTCCTCCGAGTACGCGCGAAAACTCCTCCATTTTCAGAGGAATGCGCTCCTCGCGGTCGGATTTTACCTGTCCTATGGGGAATGGCTTGGAATTTGTGCACAAGCCTTTGAAACTTTTACCCGCTGAGAGCGTTTCAGGTTCATCCGAAACGACCTCTTCCACCATACTATCCCATGCCTGACAGCTGGGGCAGCGCCCAAAAGCCGCTGCTGCCACATGGCCACAATTCTGGCAGACATAGCGCCGGTAAAGTTTAGGCATCGACTGCGTCCCTAGGTACACGCGGTTTGCTAAGTTTAGGTTTGGCCTCGGGAATTACTTCTTCAGCGCTTTTAACCTTAGCCGAACGTGGTTTTTTCTTAGGTTCGGGCGCAGGTTCCTTTTTGTGGAGGCTGATAGACTCTTCGGCATCCTTGCCTGATTTCACCAGGTCAACGATAACGGTGTCTCCAGGTTCAAAATTGCCGGCTAAAATTGCATCAGAGAGGCCTTCTTCAACCTGCTGCTGGATGACCCGGCGTACAGGGCGAGCACCCATTTCGGGGTCGTAACCCGCCTTGGCGAGGAAATCCAGGGCGGCCTGAGAGGCCTCGAGGGTCAGTTTGTATTCAGAAAGCCTTTCGCTGACCTTGGCAATTTCAATGGCCACAATCTCGCGGATGTCATCACGATTAAGCGAGCGGAACACGATAATCGAATCCAGGCGGTTGATAAATTCTGGTCTGAAGCTGCGCTTGAGGGTATCCATCAGTTTTTTGTGCATATCGTTGTAGCTAAGCTGCTCAGATTGGGCCTCATCCACATTCAAGGTGAAGCCGAATGTACTCTGCTTGCGGATCAGATCCGCGCCGATATTGGAAGTCATGATGATGATGGCGTTCTTGAAATCCACCTTATGACCCTTGGCATCGGTTAGATGGCCTTCTTCCATGATTTGCAGCAGGATCTGCAAGGCTTCGGGATGGGCTTTTTCAATTTCATCAAAAACTACCAGCGAGTAGGGCTTGCGGCGGATGGCCTCGGTCAGTTGGCCGGCTTCATCGTAGCCGATGTAGCCAGGGGGCGCGCCGACCAGGCGGCTGATGGTGTGTTTTTCACCAAACTCGCTCATATCAATCTGAATAAGCGCGTCCTCGCTGCCAAACATTTGCCTGGCAAGCGCTTTGGTCAGTTCGGTCTTGCCCACGCCGGTGGGGCCAAGGAAGAGGAATGAGCCAACCGGTCGGTTGGGGTCCTTTAGTCCAGCCCGGGCACGGCGGATAGCCTTGGCAACGGCATCGATAGCCTCTTTTTGGCCGACGATAGCCTTCACCAGTTCCTTTTCCAGGTTGAGCAAGCGGGCAGATTCTTCGGTGTTAATTTGGGTCAGCGGAATCCCGGTCCACATGCTGATGACGTCCGCGATATCTTCTTCGCTCACCGTCGGAGCAGTGGCACGGTCCCAGGAGCCTTGCATGTCATGGATTTGGGTTTCCAGTTCGTCCTGCTTGTGGGTAAGTGTCTGTAGAGTGTCATTGTCATTGTCTTTTTTGGCAGTTTTGAGGCCCTGGCGAACCTTGTGCAGCTCGGCCATGATTACTTTACTGCTGATGGCCGAGTCACTTTTATACATGCGCACTCGGGAACTGGATTCATCCACCAGGTCAATGGCTTTATCGGGCAGGAAGCGTTCGGTCACATAGCGGGCTGAGAGCCGGGCAGCGGCTTCGAGGGCACCATCAGAAATTTTAAGGCGGTGGTGCTCTTCATAATTGGGGCGCAGTCCCTTGAGGATTTCAATGGTCTCCTCAACGCTGGGTTGGTCCACAATAATGGGCTGGAAGCGGCGTTCCAATGCGGCGTCGCTCTCGATATTCTTGCGGTATTCATTGAGTGTGGTGGCCCCGATCACCTGCAATTCCCCGCGGGAAAGCGCAGGTTTGAGGATGTTGGCAGCATCCACCTGGGAGCCAGCTCCACCAGCTCCGACCAGCATGTGCAGCTCGTCTATAAAGACGATGGCGCCGCTGGATTTGAGCTCTTCGATCACACGCTTGAGACGTTCTTCAAACTGGCCGCGGTACATGGTCCCTGCCACCAGTGAGCCGACGTCCAACTGCAGCACGCGTTTATCCAGCAGGAGTGCCGGCACATTACCTTCAATGATGCGTTGGGCGAGGCCTTCAACGATGGCCGTTTTGCCAACGCCAGGTTCACCTATCAAGGCGGGGTTGTTCTTGGTGCGGCGCGCCAGGATTTGGATAACGCGTTCGATTTCTTTTTCGCGGCCAATGACCGGGTCAAGCTTGCCTTCTTCGGCCAGGGCGGTCAGGTCGGTTGCCAACTCGTCAACCAGCGGTGTTTTACCGGTTTCCTTTTTGGGGGAGCGGTTCCAGCGGGTAGAGCCTTGTTTTTGCTCGGCAGCCTGGGCTAATTCAGGGGGAGGGGCAGTGTGAATGTCTTCATCCTGATGGGATTCCGCGATGACGCGGGCTGTCTGTCGTTTAATCTGCTCAGATGTGACCCCCAAAGTGGCCAGCACTTGCATGGCCATACAATCAGGGTTCTGGGTGAGGCCGATCAGCAGGTGCTCGGTGCCAACCATAGGCTGTTCACCCGTCTTGGCAGCTTCAAGCGCTTCTTCAAGGGCCTTTTTGAGCTCATTCCCGAGGTGGGGCTCACCGGTATGGGGCACCTCAGCCGGTTTGACGGCATTACGCACTTCTTCAGCCACCAGGCCGAGGTCGGTGAGTACGCGGTGGGCAATGCTGCCTTCCTCGAGCATCATGGCGAGCAGCAGATGTTCAGTTCCAATTTCAAGGGAGTGCAAACGCTCAGCTTCGAATTGCGCTAAGGAAAGCACCCGCTTGGCTTTTTGTGTAAATTGTTTCATGCCGGGCACGGCAAAACCTCCAGTTTACTGCCACGCAAGACTGAAAATTGCTTGCAGAGCAGGATATTAATAATTATATGGCAATCATAGCCAAGGTCATTGTATCAAAAACGAAGGCCTCTTTTTTACCTGGACAAGTTTTATGATGAAAGGTTAATATAGTTTTTCAGCGGCGAGGCAGCTTGATAAGCTCAAACGGGCAGTTTGCCTTCCGGCCAGGCTTTGGCATAAGCCGCCAGGATGCGCTCGCAGTTGGCATCGAAGACCGGGTTGACAATCTGGTGTTCTGGGTGGCTTAAGTACCATCGGCTCACTTTGCGAATGCCCTCACTGAAGGGAACTGTGCAAACGAAATCGGGCACCAGGGCTTTAATCTTGCGGTTGTCCAGCATGAAGCTATGCGCCTTATCACCGAGCAGACCATCCCCCCAGGCAGAGTCAAACTGGTCAATCAGGTCTGAGGGCACATGCACCAACCTGGGTTTTACGCCGAAAGCTTCAGATGTCAAATTGAAAATCTGGTTCCAGGTGAGCCACTCGTCGGAGGTGATGTGGAAAGCCTCACCAATGGCTGCCTGCTTGCCAAAGAGGCCCACGAAGCCCTTGGCAAAGTCGCTATTGTAGGTCATAGTCCAAAGGGAGGTGCCATCGCCGTGCACGATCACCGGTTTGCCCTTGAGCATGCGATCGACAACCGTCCAGCCGCCCTCAAAGGGTAAAAGTGTCTCATCGTAAGTGTGGGAGGGGCGCACAATGGTGACCGGGAAGCCAGTATCGTGATAGGCTTGCATTAGCCTGGCTTCGCAGGCGATTTTATTGCGGGAATATTCCCAGACCGGGTTCTCAAGGGGGGTTTCTTCGGTCACCGGCACTTTTTGAGGCGGAGTCTGATAGGCAGAGGCGGAGCTGATGTAGAGGTATTGCCCAACTTGCCCACTGAAAAGTTTGAGATCCGTTTCGATATGTTCAGGCACGAAGCCAGTGAACTCTGCCACGACGTCAAAGCTGTTATTTTCCAGCGCGGCCTTTGCCCCTTCAAAATCGCGGATGTCGGCTTCAATCACCCTTGCGCCTTCGGGCGTTGGGCGGAAAGACTTGCCGCGGTTGAGCAAAGTGACGTCCATTCCCCGCTCGAGGGCTAATCGAACGCAGCCCGAACTGATGATACCCGTACCACCGATGAATAAAACTTTCATTCAAGCTCCGTTTTCTCTTGTGAAGATTGCGTCGTGGAGGCCGCGTTGGATAGCGGACCTCCTTTTATCTGCCTGGTGACGAGCAGCGTGAGGATGAGCAGCCCATAAAGCGCGCCAATGATGCCAAAAGCGGATTGGATGCCAATGCGGTCGGCCAGGCTGGCCAAAGCAAAAGGCAAGAGCAGGATAGCCAAACCGCTTGCCAATGTTGCACGAGAGCCTGCCAGGTTCTTGTGTTCCCCGGCCACCGCCAGTTCAAGCGAAAGGATGGCAGGGTAAAGCATCGACACGCCGACGCCCAAGAAAAAGAGGCCAATTAAGGCAATAATAGCATTCTTTTGCAGCCAGTAGAGGCCAAAACCAAGTATGCCAACCAGGATTGTGCCCGCTAGCACTTTATGCGGCTGATGCCGTTGGATTAAATTGCCGCCAGCGAAACGGCCGACGACCATCCCAATCAGAAATAAACTCACCAATTGGGCGGCCAGGGCCTGGTCAAGGGCAAAGGCTTTGGTCAGGTATTCCGCGCTCCAATAAATGGTGCAAAACTCGATGGAAACAGAAAGGACCTGTGCCAGCCAGTACCCCCAAAATTTCTTTGGCAGATTGGGCTTGCCCCGTGGGTTTGAAGGTTCTGTTCCTGCCTGTTTATTAGAATTAGTGAAGAAAAAGAGCCAGATGCCCAAGCCTGTAGCAACGACGACTCCAATCAGCACCGCCGGCCGCCAGGAAGCCATTTTTGCGGCTGCAAAACCAACCGCCAGGGGTGCCATGGCCGCCAGGATGGAGGAAAAACCGTTGGCTTCGGCGATGCCTACTGAGCTGCGCTGGCCCATTTCTTCATCCAGGATGGCCGGATAAATGGAGAGGATCAACGTGCCCACCAACCCCATCAGGAAGAGCCCGCTGACGGTGATCAGCGGTGAAGCGCCGTAGGTTAATGCCAGGCCGCCCAAACCCATCCCCAGGCATCCCAAAGCGACGGCTCTCCAGTGGCTGATACGCCTGAGCAAGTTCCCCCCAAAGAGGCCAACCAAAACCATGCCGGCCGCGAAGGCCGAAAAATGCAGGCTGGCCAGGGTGTAGTTCATATTGAACTGTTGGCGCAGGTAAACAATGACTGGCCCGGGGGCGTTCATCAAATAGGCATAAATCCCCAGGATCAGGTAGATTAGCAGGGCTTTTGGCGTGCGCACAGCTTGTGGTTTATGGCTTTGTTTTTGAGGGGTTTGTGACATGGCAGGCAGCACCTTAAAGGTTTAATCGAACTTAAAAGGAGGCAGATCCTCCTCTTCCTGATGGTCCGGTTTGTCTTCGCCGCGGCGGGCAGAGCCCCAACGGCCGGCAAAGTCGCCCCAGTAACGCGCCAGGATGAAAACACCCATTACAGGCAGCGCCATAGCCATCAGCACCATGCCCCAAACAGCGGCGTTCTGGGCGCCTTCCCAACCCGCCAGGCTGTAACCGAAAATACCGAAACCCAACACGACTATCAGGAGCACAATCCCAAAAAGCTTGAGTTGCTGGAGGATGAAAGCCTTCGGATCAGTTGGTTTTTCCCTTTTGCTGTGATTTTCTTGCTGAGGTTCAGGTTTAGTTCTGCTCATAAGCGGCTTTGATTAATTTCCCTATTTCAGGGTTGATTTGGGCTGCATCGGTGAAGATGACGCAGTGAGTGCACTAGCCGGGGGCCTTGCCTTCTTCCAGCAACGGTAAAACTGGAGCAGCCTTGAACCGCAGGCCTGAAGTGACTTTGGTTTTGGAGCCGGGCTCCACGGCCATGAACTGGCGTTTGTGCACGAAGGGTGTGCAACCGCCGCGGCCTTCCATGGCGACGTCTTCGCCGCAGGCTTCGGCCAGTTGGCGCAGTTGGTCGAAGATAGGCCGTAGAGCGGCTTTTTCTCCCGCGTATTGGCTGTCAGTATAGCTTCCCTGGGAAGGGCACTGCCAGCCGGCGGCCGTTGCCGCGGTATCGGCGAGGGCGCACTGGCTGTTTTGGGGCACCTGGTGGGCATTTTTAGGCCAGTTGCGCACGGTTTTTTGGTTCAGCGGGTCATCACCGCTGGCATGCACGGCTTTTAACCATTCTTCCAGGCTTTTTCTGGTGCGCTTCTGCATGCTGGTGCTTAAAAAGGCCATCATTTCTTGCGGGTTCTTACTTGCCATCTCAACTCCAATTGCTGATGCCTAAATCTTACATCATTTGGAAGGATTAAAAGCAGGAAAAAGGCTTGTTTTTCTCAATCAAAAGGTAAAATTAATATATCAATCGCAATTATTCAGGCCATGCAAGGAGGAACGTGACAACGCGCAAAAGTCTTCCAATAGGTCTTATTCTGCTTCTCTGCTTTTGCCTTCTCCCCATTTCTACCAGCTCCGCCCAAATGATTATCCGACCAGAAACCAAAATTCCAAATTTTGATTGTTACCGCGATGCCAACTCATTGTTGGTAAAAATGCAATACCTGGCTGAAAGCTTCCCAAGCTTAAGTAAGCTTATGGAGATTGGCAAGTCAGTTGAAGAGAGAGCAATTTACGCACTTGAAATTGGTAACGAGGTAAACGCGAGTAAACCACATCTCATCCTGCTGGCCGGCTTGCGCGGCAACGATTTTTCGCAACCCGAGCTTGGCTTGCAGCTGGCAGAGACCTTGCTGGAAGGCTATGAGACGGATGCGGACCTGCGCTGGATTGTGGATAACGTGGAACTTGACCTCATCCTGCTTGCTAACCCGGATGGCAGGT
>WOZB01000195.1 GCA_011620445.1 Anaerolineaceae bacterium
ATAAATGGATCAAACGGCAATGAAGAACGGTAAAGTTGGAAGTATAGGAAGCGCCGGGAATTTGCGGCGTATATGGTTGGTACCCCCACCGTTTTGTCGACTAAAAGTTCAAGAAGTTTGGTGATGTAGCTGGACCGGCTTTCTGGCAGTAAGCAAGTTTCATAAGGAGAGTAGCGCGATTTTCCAGCAGCAAGCACCAGTTTACCCATGATGGATGCTTCCAAACCGATAGTGGAGTTGTAGACCATCACAAACTTGGAGCGGTCGATGAGCTCATAAGAGCTTAAGAATTGCTCAGGAGGTATGAAGCGCAGGTTCCAAACTTTGCCGATTTCACGGCTCTGCGCCCATTGGCTCACGCTCTCTTCGCTGGCTTTGCCTTTGCGGGCTTCATCGGGATGGGCGCGAATGATAAAGAGCGTCTCGGGATGAGTTTTGGCAATCTCGAGAACATTATCCAGCCATTCGAACATGTCCCGGAATATCACATTGGCATGCGGCTGGGAAGTGTCGAAGATCACATTGGTGAATACCGGCACGACCTGTTCAAATTTAGCCATATCTGCTAGCAGGGAGGCATCCAACTGGCTCATTTCGGGCCAAAACTGCACGCCTGCCATGCTGAATTTGCCTTTTAAGCGTTTGCCCAGGTATTCATCCAGGCGCGCGTTTTGGCTTTCATCCAAAGCAAAATCCTTGGGCAGGTCAAGCGGATAAGCGGTCGCATCCCCTTCCGTAAAAAATGCTGAAAATGGCTGTAAGCCGACCTCGTGACTGTAAGTTTTCATGCCTTTTTGGCGGGCAACCCAGCGCGCGGTAGCTTCAGGGAATTGCATACCGTTAAACACAACCAGGGCTTGGGGCTTGAGCCCATCAATTATTAGTTCCACTTGCCCGGCAATCGACCAGGCCGAGCGTAAGTAATCCTTGGCAATGCGCAGCGTAATGGGCTCTCGTTCCAGGTTGTGGCGCCTCAGGATCCAGCGCAGGGAAGGGGTGATCAACTCGCCCAGTGGCAAACCTTGATAACTAAAACCCAAACAGCCGTCCAGTACTAAACCGGCGATGGCCTCCTCGAAAGCCTCGTCTTCCTGATATTGAAAGCGTAAAGCTTCGGATTCCACATAGAGAGAATCGGACTGTTTCATACAGGCTTTGCAAGGCAATTTGGCCGCGATTTCACTTCGGCTGGTTCCCAACACACAACTGCGCATGCCCCTGTCACAAAATAGATGGATCACCGGCACACCTTGCAGCCTTAAAGACCACGAGCTTAACAAATTGTAGGCCGCGTTCAGGCTGATTCCGGCCAACCGCGTGGAAGCCTCAAAGAAGAGCACCGGTGCGTGCTGTTCCCTCAGGGCATTGATTGCCACCGTGTGCGCCATGGCACGCACCTGCGCGTTGTTTTCTTCATGGATCTTTTCCACCGCAAAATGTTTGCGGGCTTTTTCAGCCATTTGCAGGAGATTCATCAGTTCGTGTACCGGCGCATTTTCTTGATGGAGGATTGCTCGCTGTCGTAAACCTTCTTGACCCCATCTCCCAGGCCGGCTTCGGTCACGCGGATGTACTTGACCAACTGCTCCATGCCTTGCGGCTCCACAGAAGCAGCTTGATCCGAACCCCACATAGCGCGGTCCAGGGTGATGTGCCGCTCCACCAGGCACGCGCCCAGTGCTACTGCTACCGCGGAAGGCACCAGGCCTACTTCATGGCCGCTGTAGCCAATCGGGCAGCGATATATGCTCTTCAATGTGCCAATCATTCTCAGATTAAGCTCTTCCGGTGGACAGGGGTAGGATGAAGTGGCATGGCAAAGGATTAGATTATCCTCCCCCAATATGTCCATGGCCACCTGGATTTCATCCAGGGTGGACATCCCAGTCGAGATGATCAGGGGCTTGCCAGTCGCTTTGTAGGCACGCAAAAGCTCAAGGTCCGTCAGCAATGCGGAGGGCAATTTATGCGTTACCGGATTGAACTTTTCCATGAACTCAAGCGAAGGCAAATCCCATGAGGAAGCAAACCAGTCAATTTCCAATTCTTTGCAATACTGGTCAATTTCCTGGTACTCTTCGTGCCCAAATTCTACCTTGTGGCGATATTCGAGATAAGTAATTAAGCCCCAGGGGGTTTCACGCAAGAGGTTGCGCTGATGTTCAGGCACACAGATTTCCGGAGTGCGTTTTTGGAACTTAACCGCATCCATGCCGGCATCTTTTGCCCGATAAATTAATTTCTTGGCAATATCCAGGCTGCCATTGTGGTTGATACCAATTTCACCAATGATGTAAGTGGGGTGTCCATCGCCAATTAATCGATTGCCAATTTTTAGTTCTCGGGCCATGAGTCTCCTTAGGCTTCCTTATTGAATTTGTCGATCAAGAGGTCTGTCATTTCACGGATAGCGCCTTTGCCGCCGCGATGTGCTAAAACCAGGTCCGCGCGCCTGCGGACGACCGGCTGGGCATCTGCCGGGCAAACAAAATAACCCACCTGCGGATATGTATCCAGGTCCGGCAAGTCATTGCCCATGAAAATGATCTCTTCAGGATTAAGATTGCGCTCCGAAACCAGAGCCTCAACAGCCTTGCCTTTTTCCAGCACGCTGCTGAAAGCTTCAATTTTGAGCTTTTTAGCCCTGGCAATTGAAATCGTACTGACATCGCGGGACATAATCATTGGGGTTATGTGCGTATGCTGGCTTAAAAGGCTGAGCCCCATCCCGTCACCGCGGTCACAGCGCACAAATTCGTGCCCTTCATCATCCAAGTAGACTTTGTCATCGGTGAAAACGCCGTCAAAATCCATAATCAGCGTCGAGACGGTTTTAGGGAATGCACGCCGGCCTTTTACGGGGTCGACCATCTCAAGGTCAGGGTTGCTGACCAATGCTTCATACCTGGGCCAATCCGCGGGCTGATCAATATCCACGGCATAACGCGAGTCAATCATCACCGGCAGGATAATATCTCCGGTCAGTGAGTGCTTTTCGAGCAGGCTGCTGGTACGGATCACATCGATGTGCCCGGTCTGCCAGTAGGTTTTGGGCAGGCTTTGCCTGGCAGCATTATAGGGTTCTGCAATTCCTGGTGCGCTCAATAGCGGCAGCATGCGGCCGCTGGAACTGTCCAAACGCCACATTTTGTAGGGGTTTTGCACGGAGGGCACAAGCCCACGCACACAATCGGCTTCGGGATGCGCCAGTAGCAACGCCACCGCCTCATCCACCAACCCTTTCGGACGGATGGGCGAGGTCGGTCTGAGCTGAACGAGGAAATCCGGTTCATAACCTTCATTCACTTTTAGCCAATCCAAAGCATGCAGAAATAATGGTAAATCGGGCGAACTATCCTCAGCAATTTCAGCCGGCCGCATAAAAGGTAATTCCGCGCCCCACTGCCTGGCGACTTGCGCAATTTCCTCATCATCCGTTGAGACAATGACCCGGGTAACGGTTTTGGCGTCTTTAGCAGCCTGGATAGACCAGGCCAGCAGCGGCGCGCCTGCAAAAGGCTTGATATTCTTACGCGGAATACCCTTGGAACCACCGCGAGCTGGAATGATTGCCAGAACTTCAGGTTTTTCTACCATGCGGTCCAACCTCCATCCACCACCAGGTTGGACCCGGTCATATAGGAAGAAGCTTCTGAGCACAAGAACAACATTGCCGCGTTCATCTCATCCTGATGCGCCATGCGTCCCAAAATTGTGCGCGAGGAATAGGCTGTAGTGAATTCCTCATCGTGGCCGTTATAGACCCCGCCAGGTGTCAGCGCGTTCACCCGGATACCCTTGCCAGCATAATAAGCCGCCAGGTAGCGCGTAAAGCCCAGCACACCGCTTTTGGTGACCGAATAATAGACTGGCTTGAAAGAACGGCTGCCGTCTTTGCGCTCATAAAGACGCTGGTCCGGTCCGTTTAGCCCATAGGTTGAACAAATATTGACGATGACCCCTGCACCCTGCGCCAGCATGGGCTTGACAGCCGCCTGGGAGGTCAGGAACATGCCCGTCAGGTTCACGTCCAGTGCTTGCCGCCAATTGGCCAGACTGTAAGTTTCAAAAGCATTGGCTCCCTGCGTGTCCTTGTGGGCTGGGTCAAATTTGGGATCCAGGGCGGCTGAGTTTACCAGCACGTCCACCCGTCCAAATTGGCTGAGGGCGGTTTCAATCATTGCCTGGGTCGAATCAGGATTGGTCACATCTACCGACACAGCGTCGGCGCTTAAGCCTTCATTTCGGATGGCTTCTGCCTGGGCAGACGCACCTTCCAATGCCAGGTCAGCCAGCAGCACATCCGCGCCAGCCTGAGCTAAGGCCAAAGCAAATTGCTTGCCCAATAAGCCTGCTCCGCCGGTGACGATGGCAGTACGGCCGTGCATCTTGAATTTCTCAAGGACGTTTGAACTCATCTTGCTCCTCAGGGTCGGATTTGTTAACGATTTTACCATCCAGGCGCCAGGGCTTTTGCAGGCGCACCAATTTTGAGTGATTGTTGGAAGAATGGTATGCGCACATGGCTATCTGCAAGGCAGCCGCACCATCTTCGAGCGTACAAACTGGCGTTTCTCCCTTGATCACCTCGATAAAATGACGCATCTCCGCCAGGAAGAGGTCATTGCGCTCAAAACCTTCCGGCAGCATAAACTCCCGCCAACTGTCCGTACTTGCCTGGTAAACCTTGGCCGTTCCGGTGCTGTTATCCCAGGCTATTGAGCCTCCTGCGCAGCGAATTTCCAGAGTGTGCCGGGTAGGACGCTGGTAATAATCCAAATGCACCTGTCCTATGGCGCCGCCTGCAAACTGCAGTGTCATTTCCGCGTTGTCTTCAACATCGATTTCCAGATCGGAGAGTTTGGAGAGGGTGGCAGAAACCGCCTCGACCTCACCCAGCAACCAGCGCAAATAATCGCTTGGATGAGAAAGTGTGAGCGTTACCCCGCCTCCCAGGTCCGCCCGGCCGGCATAAGCCTTGCGATAGTCTTCATAAGGATGCCAACCCGGCAGGTACTCCCCCCAATGGGCACTTGCCGAAAGGGGCTTACCCAGCGTACCCGACTCCAACTCGGCTTTGATCTCCCGTAATACCGGATGCTGGCGGAAATGAAAGCCCACCAAAGCCTGCCGGTCTTGCTGTTTCAAGATTTCCGCTAGCTCAGCAATCCCTTCCAGGTTATGAGAAACAGGTTTTTCGATCAACAAATGGGCACCAGCTTTGGCTGCTTCACGTGCAACAGGAATATGCAGGGCGCTGGGGTTGGAAATAATCACGCCGTCGGGTTTCTGAGCGAGTGCTTCCGAGAGGTTTGTAAAGGTGGCATAAGCCGCCAATTCTTCGTCAGGAAGCGTGGATTGCCTTGTTCGGTAAAGGATAATATCCTCTTCACCCAGTTGTCTCAGGTTGCGCAGATGCCTTCTGCCAATCGACCCCAAACCGCAAATCAGAAATTTCATCTTCCCTCCTGGTGTAAAAGCCCGTAAAGCCGGTTAATGATCCCTTGCAGCAAATTGCGCGCTTTTGGGTGCCGCGCCAGCCGGGAAATCAAGCCTTTTGGCTGGGTTTCATGTGGAGAAGAAATCGTCTCGATGCCATCCGCTTTGGCAATCGCCGCCACTTCAGCATCGATTACGTTACCGAGCAGGCGCATGGTCTGCTTAAAGGTAGTCAGGCGCAGGTGGCCTTTGGCATCTATGCGGTCGTCAAATTCAACCATCCGCCCCATCAACTGGTCCGACCAGCCTTCCACCAGCATTTCACGGAGGGTCTCTGTCATTACTTTCTTGGGCAGCATCATTTCAAAATGATGAGCTGAGACAAAGGCCGGCACACCGTTGTAAGTCACTACAATATCTTCAAGCCCGGCAATTTCACTTTGGTAGCGGGCATCATCGCGTCCGGAATTTATTTTGTATTCTTCCTCCCATTTGGGCGGAATTAGGTTTCCTCGTTCCACCAGCTGTGGGTTTGCCTCTTCGTAGGTCTTTACCCATTCCAGGGTTTTCCCTGAGGACATGCCCACGCGCTGCTTGATGTAGAATCCAGTGACAGCCCCCACGTTGGGGAAGGCATCCAGCACCTTGAGATGCTCATCCAGCCAGTCTTTCAGATGGTAAACATCGTCGTCGGAATAAGCAATCAGCTCTCCCTGGGCTACCTGGGCAATACGCCAGAGGGCGTTAAGCTTGCCGATGTTGTGCCGGCTGAGGATAAGCGTGTCAATTTGCCCGGCTGCTTGCATGGTTTCTAGTTCTGTTACCATTTCCGGGCAGGAGCCATTGTCAAACACCAGTAACTCATATGGCCTGGGTGTATTGGCGAGGATGCTCTCAAGTGTCAGCCTGGTCACGGCCATGCGGTGCTGAAAGTAACCAGCTTCATGTGGTTCGTAAACCAACACAGCCACAGTCACCCTGGGCGGTTTAAAATCCAGTTTCTTGCCCCGGGATGGATTTGTGCCGATTCTGGGCATTAATGCCCTCCCTGGCGTGATGCCATCATCCTGGCCTTCATCTCTTTTTCCTTCTTGCGTTCTTTCCAGGCTTTTACAGGGTGCAGGAGTACAAACAGGAACTGGGTGAGTTTGTAATTGCCGCGCCCCACCAGGGGTGCTATTTCCAGTTCACGCCAGAAGCGCGTCCAGGAGGATCCCAGGGGGACTAACTGTCCATCAACCAGTAGATGCGTGGCATCGTTCAAATCGAATATCGTGCGTCTGCCGCCGGCCAGAAGGATGTTTTCACCAGATTCAGGCAGACGGTAATGTGTATGCCCTCCCGGTAAATGCGCGTAATCGTGATCCTGATGGATAATCTCAACACTGGGGCTGGCATCCACAAGCGTCCAATGCATGCGGCGGGCACGATAAATCATCCAGTTATCCCAACCTGCTCTGCCAACTGCAAACTCGGGAATTTGGTCAAAAGTATTCCTTGGGTAAGCAAAGTAATCGCTGCCTGTTTTTGTGTGCAGCTTGCCTTCTTTTTTCATCCTTTCCCGCAACCTGGTATCCCAGCCTTCCGAAAAATCGATAGCTTCGGTCACCGTCAGGTCATAGCGCTGACCAACCATCAAAAACTTATCCGCCAGCCGGCTGACCTTGATAATATGTTCCAGAAAGTCCGGAAAAAGAATAATATCCGCATTCAGATAAGTAAGGAAGGGGCTGCGGTTAACACCTCTTGCCAGGCTGAATATCGAAGATACCAGCGGTGTGCCATAGACACTGCGTGCCACCCCCGGCAGGTGCAGCACCTGCAGGCGTTCGCATGCTTCTGTCAACCCATTTTCATTACCGATGACCACAATCTGCACCCGCTCACCCAACTGCTGCCAGCTTTTGATGGCATTTTCTTGAATCATCGAAATATGCGCATCCTCAAAAGCTTTCGGGGCAGTGAAAAGGGTCAGTAGCGGGGTAGGATTCACGCGGCCTCCAACGGCAGCCAGCTAATCTTGGGCAATATTTTACTCAGGATTTTTCTCCAGAGCATGCCTATCTGTCGTTTTATGTGCACAAAATGTTCCGGCTTCACGTGCGAGTTTGACGGCAGCTCCCGGGTTGGTTTGGCAAGAACGGTCAGGAAGAGTTTGAGCGTTTGCGAACGGGGCAGCCCATGGGCATGGAAACGCACAATCTGATACCCGGCTTTGGCCAGGCACGCTTTAAGCGTATGCGGGCTAAAGCAGGTCAGGTGCGCAATCTCGAAGGAATCATGCGCGTACAGGTTGGGCACTTCCACCAGCAAGAAGCCATCTCCTTCAAGCAGTTGTTCCCTGATTTCCACCAGTTTTTCTACCGGGTTATTGAGATGTTCCAATACGTGCATCAGGCTGACGAGTTCAAATTTCTCGGGCTGGCTGGCTTCGAGAGCTTCCAGGCTTTCGAACATGCTAATACCCTTGGCGGCCGCCACCTCACGGTAGGCTTGCCCTAATTCCACGCCGTAAACCTGGGCTCCCAGATCTTTTCGCAAGCTCTCCAAAAATAGACCCGCTGAAGCGCCAATATCCAGCGCGCGTCCGAGTTTGCTGATGCCATTTTCTTTTATAAATTGGCTGGCATGTTCTGCCCGCAGGCGCTGTTGGCGCAGGTCCTTAGGTGTAGGCTGCTCACTGTGCTGATAAACCTGGCGATAGACGTTTGCGTAAAATGCAGGGTCGCCAGCTTGGCTTTCAGCAGGGTTCTGGAAGACCAAACCACACTTTTGGCACAGGTAGTACCTTACGGTCAGCCCAAAAGAATCTAGTTCTTGAAAGAGCTGGTGATTTTCCGACCCACACAAGGGGCATTTGAAGGCACTTGTTTCAACCATGTGCTTCTCTTTGGCCAGCCGGCCTGCGCGCGTCCAGGTCTTTAAAACTCTTATGCTTCACTGCCTCTACGCTGGCCTGCCATTCCGGATGCAGAGCATTGGCCGCCAGCAACTCAGCCAGCGAAAAATCATCCCGATTGCCAAAGCATGTGTAAATTTCCCGTGCAAGAGTCAAATCTTCCGGAGTGTCCACAGTAAAACGCAAATGGCCGAGCGACGGCCGACGCTGTACCAGCTTCACTTTAAAGCGGCCAGGGGTATCGTAAAAATAAGGCATCACGTGCTCGCGCTGGTAGGGCTCTTTGGCTTCCTGCCAGGCGCGTTCAAGATTGGCAAATGAGACAACTTCAGTATCCATGCCAATCGGAGTGGTACGTTTGAAGGGCGGCGGAAGTCGGTTGGCCACAAAGTCATAGTTACCTTTTTTGAAGGCTTTCAGCACACGCGTAATTTCTTCAGGCGCGATGAAAGGGCAATCCGCCGTAATCCTCACCAGCGTCTCAGCCCCAACCGCTTTGGCACATTGGTAATAACGGTCCAGCACATCAAACGCGTGGCCTCGAAAGCAGGTATAACCCGCCTGTTCGCAAAATTTCTGCAGGGCGTCGTCTCCCTGATCGGTCGTAGTGGCTACCACAAGTTCATCCAGGTCGGCTGCCCGCTCAGCGCGCTTAAAAACCCTTGCCAGCATCGTCTGCCCGCCCAAATCCAGCAATACTTTGCCTGGCAGGCGGCTGGAGCCCATGCGGGCCTGGATGATGGCAACCGTCTTTCCCATAATTTAATTACCCTGTGCAACCGGGTCGATAATCACCGTGCCCATGTAAGTCTCGTACATGGAAGTGGTAATTTGCATGGTGCTCGGGGAGGTCATCCAAAGGAAACCCCAAAGCTGATCGCCTTCCTTAAAGAGGTAAACCACCCAGGCACCATCATCTTTGGTGTAATTCAAGCGAATCATATCTCGGCCTTCGAGGGTGATTTGTTTAGATTCTATGGCGTTATTTTGTTTTTGGATCACTGTTTGGATAGCCAAATGGATGGCCGTCAACGGCAAAAAACTGAACTGGTCATTCTTAAACACCAGCAATTTGGTCGGCTCAGGGGTGGCAGAGTCGTAACCCCACCAGGCAATGTTTTCTTCAATGCCATCCACTAGTTTATTGTAGATTTCGCTGCCCTCGCCAAAGAAATTCTTGATCACTTCGACGATTCCGGGCAGGTCCGGGGTGATATCCGCACCGATATATGTGTTCGAGAGCATGATGGACATGCCCCTCCCCTGCAGACGCACCAAACCCAAATCGGGAGTGGGGGTTGCAGTAGGGGTCATCCCTAACAGCCCGCTCATAGACTGCAAGCCGCAGGCAATTGTTGTTAAGAGTAAAACGCAGATTACTGCGATGAGTTTCCTTTTCATTTCTTAATCCTTTGCCAGCAGGTCGTGCCAGGCATTCAGTAAAACTTGCTTATTTTTTTGCCAGTCCGCTTTTAATGTCGCGGTGCGGCGGGCTGCTTTCGCCATCGGTTCAAGATGAGCCATTGAAGCCGTCAGGATGCTTTCAGTAAGGCTCTCAATATTACCATCTGGATAAACCCAGCCATTTTTACCTTCCTGAACCCATTCCAGGTTGGCAGGTATGTCCGTCACCAAAGCCGGTACAGACATCGCCAGCGCCTCCATCAATGAAACGGATGAACCATCTACATGCGAGGGGCTGACGTAGATATCTGAAGCTGCAAAATACCTGGGCATCTCCGCATTGGGAAGCTTACCCAGAACTTTCACCCGATCTTCCATTTTGGCCTGCTTGAAGATGTTTTTGACGGCTTCCACCTGTGAACCAGTCCCTGCCAGAAGCAACCTCAGTTCTGGGATGATAGCTGCCGCTTCCACAAAAGCTTTGCAGAGATCGGTCACGCCATACTTGGCCTCCCAGGAACGCAGGCAAAAAATCACTTTGGAGTTTTCCCAGCCCAGTTCCCGCCTGATCTCCGCGGCATCAGCCTGCCAGGCAGCCTTATTGAAGTGCTCAAGATCAACGCCCCATGGGAAAGTATAAATTTTCTCAACAGGAAACCCAAGTGACACAGCTTTTTCGGCGCTGCAGTGCGCATCCACAATCAAACCTTGGGCATGCG
>WOZB01000053.1 GCA_011620445.1 Anaerolineaceae bacterium
CTTGGCGTCCCCCACCACAAAATAAATCTCATCGCTTCCATCTGCAGGTAGGTCGAGATGCAGTTGTAAGGCTGCACAGGAGTCAATGCCGACCGTGACGTTATTTGAAAGCCCTATGCGATGCAACGCCGCAGGATTCTCAACGGATCCATCGCTGCCAAGGAATTCCAAACGATCAGTGGTGAAGCCGTGCAGCGAGCGGTTCGTCATCAGGAAGGCAATTTGTTTTCCCAACTCTGCATGGTAGGGGTTGCGTACTCGTAGCATCGAATACTGGGGGTCATATTCAGGAATTAGGCTTGTATAAGTGTCTTCATGCGTCAATCCCAGCACCCATTCCAGATAATAAGTAGCAGTGATGCGCCGGTTTTCGCCGAGTCTATTCTTGATTTTTAGTTGGACAATTTTGATGGGGTCCTCAGGGCTGGCAAAGACTGTCATTTCCTGTTGAAGACCGTGGGATTCAGATTCGAATATGCTGTATCCAGCGCCATGCCGCACTCGATACGCCTGCGGTGCAGGCATTGGACGCGGAGTAGGCGTCCAGATATCACTGGTTTCTTCATCGCGAAGATACAGTACCTCGCCGGGAGGGTCACTCACCGGGTCATTGGACCAGGGTGAGATCCGATTTTCACCGCTGTTGAATGCCCAGGTGGTCTGGCTGCCAGCTTGGGTGACCATGAATCCAAAATTAGGATAACCGATAACATTTACCCACGGAGCTGGAGTCGTTTTTCCGGGAGGGAGATGGATAACGTATTCTTTTCCATCCGGGGAAAAACCACCATAACCATTAAAAAACTGCAGGTCACCGATCGGTTTTGAATCCCAAGGGGGCGTAGCAGGCAATTCTCTTCTCGATGGAAAAGCCGCGAAGAACGGAGGCAGGTCCGCAAGCGGGTTAAAGCTCATTCGGAGTTGTTCGGTTAAGGATCCACAGTCCCCTCTTAGTATGACCCTGGCAACGGATCTTAACAGGATTTGTTCTTCAGCCTGCATTTGGTCGGCTGAGCGGATGAAAATGCCTGACCTCTGGTTTACCCATTGTTCTGCTTCAATCAAGCGGATTCTTCGCAGCATCATGTCGTTTAATTCTGAGTTGTACATGCTGGGCTGCGTATTCAGCACCACAAGGTCTGCCTTATATCCGCGCGCTCTCAAGAAGGATTGTGCCTGGATCACTTCAACCAGCAAGTTAAGGTACAGGGGGTTATCAATTTCAAGCAGGATGATAGGGAAATCACCCGAGATTCCGAAACGCCACAAACCCGCCTGAGTGAGGACATTCTTTGAGAGAGTCTCCGCATCAGCTCGTTTCTGACTATGCGGATATACCAATAATGAAAGCAAGCCCACGTCCGTCTTAAGCTCATCTCGATTGATTTTTTGTCTGCCCAGCCAGGTCAGGTTACTTAGGTTGGATTCAAGGAAGGCATCGTCAACTTTGGTCCATGCCCTGTAACGCTGTGCCAAATTAATCAAAGCCATCCGCGAAGGTGCAGTAAAAGTTAGGTAAGCCAATGAAAAGGTCTCATGAGGTCCCAGGTGGATTTTTCTGCCAAGCGAAAAGATAGGATCCAGAGTAGGTCCAACCGAACCAGTCAGATAATCTTTGGATTGCAGAGCCTGCGGATTACGCAAATTGTGCTCCCGGCCAATAAATGACCTGCGATCGGTCTCATAGGCAACCGGATATTTGTCATTTCTGTGGTTGCGGTTTTCTTTGATTACCAGCATGTGACCCAGGTAAACAGCTTGCTTTGTGGCATTTTTCTTGCGGTGGTCAAAGATTAATAAATTCAATTCCTGGATATATTCAGATTCGATGAAAAGCTTGTTGTAAGCCGGGTGCCTTGTGTCTGCGGCCTGATCGTTGAGAACAACCTCACCATACGAAGTAAAGCGTAAATCCCGCGATACAGAAGCATTGTTGATCACGTGGATGCGGCGGATTTCAAGTGGCTCATCAGGTGCTACGGTCACTTCCATCGTGGTTGTTAAATCGTTTTCCGTCCGTCTAAATACAGCCATGTGGGCAAAAAAGTTCACCTGCATTTCATCTAAATTGCCCGGGATGGGTTGATTAGCAGCAGACCAGGTTGCAAACCCAGATTCACTTTTCTTCTTCTCCATATCCTGGATGTAGATCCAGGTTCCCCAGGGGTCGAGCACCCTGTCTGCGTGCCAGCGGGTTAGGTCGATGTTTTTCCACCGGCTAAACCCACTACCTCGATTCGAAAGCATGGTGCTGAAAGTACCATTAGAAAGCAGATGCATCCGTACGGCATGGGATGTAACAGGTTCTGACCAGGGTTCAATCTGCAAAGGGGCATCACTGATACGGCGGGTTCCCCTGGTTTCCTGTTCGCCCGGCATGAGTAGCGGCACTCCTGTGGGAACTTGTTCATGCAGCAGTAATTCCACACTTTGGATCTTGGGATCCTGATGGACTCGGCGCACCATCACGTCGGACCGCAAATAATTTACCAATGCCATGAGAATCATGCCCTGGTGGTGCGACATATACTCATGGATGACTTCCCATTTTTTGCCGGCGCTTAACCGATTCTGGGTGAAATCGATCGATTCATAAAACCCATAAGGTCCGTAAGCATTGTGAGATATTAAGTCCTGTGTATTCTTCTCAACAGACGAAGGCGCCCATTTGATGGCCATAAATGAAGCGTAAGGCGTAACCACCAGGTCATCGGCCAGGCCGCGCTTAAAACCTAAAGCAGGCACCCCAAAAGCCCGGTATTGATAATTCATGTTTGTGTCAAATTGATGGAAGCCCGATTCAGAGATACCCCAGGGAACCTTCTTCTCTTGGGCATAAGAACGTTGGTAGTTCACGGTGGTCACAACACTGTTATGAAGCAAAGTGTTCACATGCGATTGAAAATAAAGTGTGGGCATCAGGTACTCAAACATGGTCGCACTCCAGGATAAGAGTGCGTATTCTCCATTTACCTTCGTAATCGGACGTCCAAGATGCATCCAGTGGGCTAGAGGCACCTGACCCCTGGAAATAGCAAACAGGGAGGCGATTCTTGCTTCAGAAGCAAGCAGGTCGTAATAATTGTTGTCGAGTTGACCCGTTTCGAGGTTAAAACCAATATGGAATACATTTCGGGTCGCGTTGTACAGAAAAGCAAAGTTCATCTCGTCAATTAGTTGATCGCATTGCTTCTCAAGTTCACTAAATTGCTCTTGAAGATGGATTGCATTACCTTTGGCATACAGTAAGGCTTTCTGTAAACCCTCTATCCAGGCGCTTGCTGCTGCCGCGGATTTATCCAATGGGTCTGTAGCATTGGTAGATTTTTTCAGCTCCTGATGGATTTGTTCGATCATTAATTGAGCAGGCTCAATAAGTTGCGGGAGCTCGCAGAGCCGTGGGTTATAAATCAGCAGGTCTTTCAGGCTATCAACTTTTGGCTGAAGATGGCTTTGTTGGAGTGCATCGGGGATCTTTTCGATAAGTGGGATCCAGGGTACCAGCTCATTAATCGTGTTTTGGATCGCGTCATAGTTTTTCTCTATCCCCTGGATAACCCCCTGCAGACTAATGATATTTTCTATTTCGATGTTAGCTGGCAAGCTGGAGATAAAATCGCCCAGGCTTCTCGAAAGTTTCGGCCAAAAGTCTGAACCAATAAATGTAAATGTTGGGTACCACTGCAAAGGGATGTTTATGATGGAATGGATTCTGTCCAACAAGTTTGTGATCGATAAAAGTATCGCCCGCGTTTGAATCTCGGGATGTGCAAGAGAAATCCCTGAGAGAATCTCGTGCAAGCCGGTCAGGTTGTCCATATAGCCTTCCCAAATTTCCCGGCGAAAAACCCTTTTTGATGTGATGGTTTTACAGGTCTGAGAAACAATGATCAGGCTGACTGCCAGGTTACCACTGTCAACAGTGGAGACATAGTGTGGCTTAAGCGGTTCAAGTGTCTGTGTGTCATACCAGTTTAGAAAATGACCGCGGTGCCGCTCCAATTGTGTCAGGGTATTGATCGTGGTTTCCAGCTGTGCTGCCATTCCCAGCTGGTCAAAGTAACCAAGGTCATACGCTCCAATTGCGGATGTGAGGAATAAACCGATATTCGATGGCGAGGTGTGATGGGCTATGACCTGACGGGGTGATTCCTGAAAATGATCCGGGGGCAACCAGTGGTCCTGTGGTCCAACAAAGGTCTCGAAGAAATTCCATGTTCGTCGGGCAACCAGACGTAGAAAAGCCAGATCCTCAAAAGGAGTCTCGCTCTTTGGGCTGGGAAGAGGTTGGTTAACTAACCTGACAACTATGGAGGATGACAACCATAATAGGATGATAGGCAAAACTGGCATCTGCCATAGAATGGTTGTCTTCTCGGTCAACAGGGATTGCCATTGAGCGATCAGCACAAAAATAACAGCAAAAATTGCGGAAAGACTTAGCTTAATCCAGGCTTCTTTTTGAAGTGTTTGGGAACGCAACAGCTGAGAGGTGCGCTCAGCGGTCGTCCAGGAAAGCAATTTGCGATGAGAGATAAACAAGCGATGCAAAGTGACCAGTATGGCATCGATTGAGTAATAGGCTTCATAAGGCAAAAAAGCTATAGCAAATACCCAGCGCATAAATACCGGCCACAAAGAAGGCCAGATGGCTTTGCGGCGCATACTCTGCAGAGTTTGTTTAAAACTAATGACTACCGCGTTGACAAGTGGAACGCCGAATGAAACCAGCGTGATCAAAATCCACAACCAGGCTAGGTTGGGTATAAAGGCAATTCCCAGAAGCATTGTAATCAGCAGCGTCGGGGAAAGAAGTGATCGCAGCAGATTGTGAATGATTTTCCAGTAACTTAAGCTTGAAAATTTAACCCCAAACTTGGCGGGTTTGATCAACCAGGGTAAAAGCTGCCAATCCCCGCGGATCCAACGCCGCTGACGGGCTACTGTTTCATAATAATTTAGTGGGTAATCTTCGATGAGTGTAATATCGCTGATTAAGCCTGCCCGACCCAGAATCCCCTCAAGCAAATCGTGGCTGAGAAGCGCGTTTTCCGGGATGTGGTTCTCAACGCTTTGCATCATGGCATCTACATCATAAATGCCTTTACCCACATATATTCCCTCACCAAAAACATCCTGGTAAACATCCGAAACCGCACGGCTGTAAAGATCAAGACCTGTATCGCCGGCAAAAATACGGGTGAACCATGTCTGGTTGGCACTGCGTGGGTTGATATCGATCCGAGGCTGTAGAATGGTATACCCCGAAACCACCTGTCCGCTAACCGGGTCAAACCTGGCTTGATTAAGTGGGTGAGTAATCGTGCCAATCATGCGGGCTGCTGAGCCGGGCGGTAGAACGGTATCCGCATCAACTGTAATCACATAACGGATATTACCGATTTGTTGACGGGTATTTTCATTGGCCGTGAGCGTTAGGAATGATGTGGCATTGTCGCCTCGCAAAAATCGGCCAAGCTCCTCCAGCTTACCCCGTTTTCGCTCCCATCCCATCCATTTTCCTTGAGAAGGGTTCCACAGGCGTTGGCGGTGAAAAAAGAAAAATCGTTTGTCGCCTTCCTCTCCAGCCTGCTGATACTTCTGATCCAGATCTGCCACTGCCTTAAATGCTTCATCAATCAGGCCTTCGTCTTCAGGGCGGGTTTGGCTGTCGGCGTCAGAAAAATCGGTAAGCAAGGCAAATTTAATACCGGACTGCGGATTGCTCAGGTAGTGAATTTCGATCTGATGAACCAGATCTGCTATGCCCTTACTATCGGAAATCAGTCCCGGTATCACTACAAGCGTTCTATATTCCTCAGGGATCGATTGCTTAAATTCCAACTTGGGCAGGAGCGTCGATGAGGTGAATGCGTTTACGACAATATTAACCAGGTGATTGGCAACAATAAAGGCCGGCGGGATTAAGCATAGAGTAATGATGGCCATTAACAAGGCCTGGGGAAAGCCCAAAGACTCAAATAAAACAACTCTGTGGGTAAGCCGCAGAACGATCAAAACTAATCCAACTGCAAGGATAGAGAGACCCCCAAGATATAAAGGGGTTTTCCAAGTTTTTACTTTATGTAGGATACGTTCCTTCAGGTCCGGTTTATAGCCAATTACTTCCTCAAACTCCCTGCGTCGCTCACCGATGAGGAAGCTGCCGATGTGATCCGGTTTCTGGCGTTCAAGATTGTTGCCGCCAACCATAGCGTTGGGTTGATTGCATAGATTAAGCAGTGATTTAGCCAGATGGCTTTCATCCTCACCGGTTAGCCTGGCAAGCTTTTCGATTTCTCCCCGGTACAAGTTTCTGGTTCTGAAGTCCATGTTAGGGTAAATACCGGCGGGATCCTGGCGCAAGGTCTTCTCCACCAAGCTTAGGGATTCAAAAATTTCCTCCCAATTGGTTTCAGAAATCACCCGCAAGCTGCGAATGATACGGCCAACAAATTCTGACTGATTTATAGCGTCCTCTAGAGTAAGCGCTTGTGCAGGTATTGAACTTTCGGGGAGAATGGGAGGCATTGAATTTAATACAATGGATTCGCCCGGCTTAATATCTACAAACAGGACTTGGGCTAACATTTCAATCAATCCAAAACGAATAAAGATTGGAATTGACCACAATTCCCCCAGGGTAAGCGGTACCGTTTCCTGGAATTCGTTTAACGATCTCTGTATCTCATCTAAATTAAGCAAATAACTTCGGTGATGAAGTAAACTGCGGATTATGGCAAAAATGCGGGGAAAATCTTTGTAAGGAGAATCCGTCAACCTGGGAAGTTGCTCCTGATATCCAGAAGGCAGGTTTTCCTGGATCAGATGGAAAGCCTGCTGCAGGATGTAATGATTATCCAAAATCCACTCCGCAGTCAGGCTGATATTTCCGTCGGAGCTGGATAAATCCTGGTAGTGCTGATAAGCGCTGGCTATCCACTCCTCGTAAGATTTGAGCTGACTCTTTACAAGGTCGGGTAGCTTGGATCGCCTTTGCGCGGGCAGAATACTTGCGTGTTGATATCGCTGTACTAGGGATTCAACGAAGGAACATTCATCATTGAAAAGCTCTTCGTTTTGGCCCCCGGATATGGGCAATTCTGACATTATTCCGGGCTCCGTGTTGATTCAGTAGCTTGCGAAGCATCCGTTGGCTGTACGTCCAGGTATGTCAGATCCTGGATTACCAGGATGGGCTTTGTGCTGTATTCAATGAAACTACGGGCCACGGTACCGAAAGGCCAACTTAATTCTCCTGTATATCCATGGGCGCATAAGATGATTAGATCTACGTTTTCATCATTTGCGAGGTTCATAATCGCTTTTACAATACTGTGGTCCTCGACGATTCGTATTTCATTTTCCACACCAAGCCTTTGGGATAATTCATCCATGTAACGTTGGACTGTCTTGCGTGAAAGGTCCATATACTGGTCATTCAACATTTCAAGTTCCTGGTTGAATGGATCTATGGCAGAAATTTCCGGCGGTTTTATCACAGAAGTTAATATCACGTGGGATTGGTAATTTTTAGCGATAGCAAATCCGGCATTTATTGAGCATTCCGAACGGCGGGAACAGTCAATTGGCATCATGATCCTTTCATAACGCGGAAGCATGGAAACCTCCCCTTCTACCGCAAAACCGCGAATGATCAGAACAGGTTTATAAATTAGATTAACGACCTTTGTGGTCACGCTATTCAGGTTCCAGCGACTTAATCCGCTGGAACCATGAGAACTGATAACCAGCAGATCGATATCCTCCCTGTGGGCAAAATCGACGATATCTTCGGCAACTTTTCCCTCCAAAACTGTAACTGTCACCCGGCCATTACAATCGGTTTCATTATCCAGTTCAGGCAGGTCAAGCGATAACCGCATCTGATTGGCTATTTTATGCAAGTAGAGCTCTGCTTTGGCTTTGTGAAGCTGCCAATTCAGCGGTTCAGTATGCATAATTTGTTCAGCGCTTATTCCAGATTCCAGAACGTGGAGCACAAGGATTTTGCTGTTGAAAATGCGGGCAAATTCGATCGCATGCGGTATGCTTCGTTCCGCCATGGCAGATCCGTCAAGTGGTAATAATATCTTTTCAAACATACTAAGGTCCTCTCAGAAAACCTCTGATCAGCCCAAGGGTTCAAAGATCAGGGGTACCAATTACTACTGTTTTTAAATTCCATCTTTATTTGCCCGGGTTTCTTTGATAGCTCTGGAACCTCAAATTAACGCTCGGGCGTGCATCATTATGGTCAAACTGGTTTTGAATCATCAGGTACCGAAACTTTTGCCATTACCCCCTCAACCTCGGCAATATACAATCCCATCCAACCTGGAAATCAATCAGGTTTTCAGTCCATCTGAAACTTTTACAGGTATTCAAAACCGGTTTTTACCTTTAAAGTATAACAATAATTATTCTGGTTCAAACACGGGGTATAGGCCGCAAAGTAAGCTTCCTTGTGTTTTTAGAGGTTCGATGACATTTATTGTTTCGTGTATTGATCTGCATTTTGGATGACAGATTGACCAATAGAAGGTCAATCTCGCCCAAAGCTTACATCCATCAGACATGCCTAAGCCCTGAGCAACCGGCCGGGTACCACACCGATACCGAGGCAAAGAGGCTTATCGATAGATGCAGATCATTGGGGTTCAGGCGGGACTGAAGATAAATAATCTTTGCCCCAGGCAGAGTATAAACCCAGTCCACACGTCCCTATTTTCTGTTATCGTCAGTCTAAATAGTCCCCAAATCAAAACTTCAACGGGCTTGACCGATCCAATTGCGCCTATACTGGGCTGATGGGAATTGTTTACTATCTTGGAAACCTGAAGCTAAAGCCCAGAGCTCGGTCAACTGATAAATGTTGCAAATATGACCACCGCAATCAGAACTCGGTCAAGGGCTAGGCCTTAAAGCTAATTCCCGGTCACACTTGGGTAAACCGCCGCCACCCAATCGTTCATGCCTCCGGCCATGCTGGTTACGCTTTCATAACCGGCCTTCAGCAGGATGTCCCGCCCCTGCGCGCTGCGATTGCCCGAGCGGCACACCACCAAAATCTTGACGTCTTTCGGCACTTCAACCAGCCGGTTTTCAAGTTCCCCAAGCGGAATAAGCGTCGCGCCGGGGATGTGCCCCGCGGTCCACTCGCTCATCTCGCGCACATCCAGTACAAAGGCCCCCGCCTCGCGCAGCGTTGCTGCTTCCTGAACGTTCACTTCCCTTGCCAACCCCTCACTGTTGGCCTCTCCCGCCTGCCGGGTCAGCCACCATGTCGCGCCAAGGATCAGCACGCCAGCCAAGAGCCAGATCCATAATGGCAATGCCTTTCTGGATTTTTGGGCTAGACTCTTTTTGTCCGTCAACTTGTTTGGGCGCCCCTTGGGCGCAACGGACTGAGATTGGGCTGTTTTACTCATCATGGACCTCGTGTAATTTCAATTTGATTGCGCTGAATTATACGCAAGTGAGAAAGTGTTTTCACTACCCAGAGTCTCACTAAACCTATACAAACAGGCTGGCAGAGCTAGACTGACGTATGCAGGCCGGCAAGAAAATTCGCTCCGGCTCCCTTATGCTAAGCGCCTGCGAACGGCTTTAAATGCCTAAACAAACACGGTCATCTGTACTGACCCGGCTGAATACTCTAATCAATAATTTGCTAGTTTGCCAGTATTAGTCCAAAATTCGGGTCAATAATCGGAGTAATTCGTGATCAACTAACGCGAATGGAAAATCATTTACTTCCTGCCCTCGCTTTCATCAGTAAATCCTCCTACATCTATTATTACGTTTAGGGGCATTTCCGGCTGGATCGAGCCGGTGATGACCCCTTACCTTGCATCCCTACCAACCCTCTGAGGTTCGGCGCGCGATCCCTTTTTCCGTTTTTCTACAACCATTAAAGGAACATCATGAATATTCGTTTATCTTCGGGAAAACTTTTGCCGATTGAAATGTACAAAATTAAAATCGTCCAGGAAACATCCCTGCCAACAATCGCTCAACGCCAGCAGGCCATCACCGCGGCCGGCTTCAATACTTTCCTCCTGCGCACACGCGATATCTTCCTGGATATGCTTACCGATAGTGACACCAATGCCATGAGCGACCGTCAACTCTCCGCCATGATGGTTGCCGATGACGCTTATGCCGGTTCTGAGAGTTTCTACCGCCTGGCCGACGCCGTACGCGATGTGCTCGGCTTCAATCTCGTCATGCCCATCCACCAGGGTTGCGCCGCCGAGCATCTGTTGGCCAAAACCTTCGTCAAACCCGGCAGCCTGGTGCTAATGAACTATCACTTCACTACCTCCAAAGCCCATATCGACCTGACTGGCG
>WOZB01000173.1 GCA_011620445.1 Anaerolineaceae bacterium
GTGATTGTTCCTGCGAATCCTGCGGCGACGGCTGTTCCTCTGGCTGCTGCTAATTTTCGACTAATAATCATCAAAAAACGCTGACGCAAAATGCGCCAGCGTTTTTTACATGTATTCTGTCACCTAATTTTTAGGTCTGAAGGCGCCCAACAAAGCACTGATCAAACCAAAAAGCACGCCAGCAACTGGCCAGACTATCCAGGTAAAGCCCCAATTAAAGGTGGTGAAACTCCAGACCAGGTAACCAATGAGCACCAGGGTCCAATAGAAACCACCAAAACGTTCCATGATTTCGTTGTCCTTTTTGCGAGAAGTCGCATAGTCGCCAGTGTTTAAGAGAATTTCGTAGGCTTCATGCTCTGTGCCCCCAGTTATGAACAGGTAAACAGCCAGCGCAACCAGCCCCAACAACACGACCACAGGCACAACCTCCAGAGGGCCACCTTCAGGGTTTATTAACACACCCGTTACTGCCATCTGAGCAGCGCCCAGAATGATGAGCAGCACACCGGTAGCCACTTTGCGGGCGAACACCGGGCGGAAGGCATCTTGCCTTTCCCGTATCATGGCTGAAACGGCTTCACTCAAAGTGACTGGGTGTTTCTCGAGGTCTTCATATTTTTCGGCTTTCATGCCATTGACGATGAACAAGTAGACAGCAATCCCAACTGCGAGCAGTAAGATGCCAATCCCGATTGCGGCCGCCAGGTTTTCCGCGATGCCTATCCGGCTGCTGAACCCCGTCAACACGATCAAGGGCAATGCCGCCAGAATGCACAAGGCCACACCCAGGCCGATCCTGGAAGACGTTTCGCGGGTATCGTTCAGGTATTGGTTCACCTGGTTGCTGTCCATGGCAATATTATTTGCTGGATCCAGCGAAGCCGTCACCTGGGGGGCAATGCCCAGTTGGGGCCCCAATTCTTCAAGGTTGCCAAATTCTGAAATCACCGCCCCCACTGCTTCATTTTCAGTCTTCCCGTTCTGACGCAGTTCTGTGTACTTATCTTCCATCATCTGGCCAAGTTCTTCCTTAGCCCTCACCACCTCGGGTGAGCTGGGCATATTGGTAAACATATTGTTCAAATAGCTCTTGATTGCTTCCATTTCAAACCTCTCTTAGATATGACGAATAAACTTAGAAATGACGTCCTGGGTTAAATCCCATTCTTCGATCTTCGTTTTGTAATAAGCCAGCCCGGCTGGCGTGATGCGATAGTAAGTCCTGCGTTTGCCATTGGTTTCTGTGCCAAAAAAAGATTGAATGTAATCGTTTTCCTCCAGGCGGCTGAAAGCTGAATATAAAGTGGTCTCCTTCATGACATAACGCTCATCGGTTAAGGTGCGAATTTGTTTAGAAATCTCATAACCGTATGAGGGCTGATCCAAAAGCAGGTACAAGATCATGATGTCGGTATATCCTCTAATTACATCGCTGCTGATCATAATCCTCCTTCGAAGTACTACGTCTGACGTTGTTATTACTATATCAGCCGTAGTACTTTGCGTCAAGGAAATACTACGTCTGTTGCAGTACCTTTACCAAACGTTAACATCCATGTCTTCACAGTCAGTGAAAACAAAAAGAGGCGCCCAATTTGAGCGCCTCCCGTATCCCAGTCCGCCTATGCGGCTTTGCCGATAACCTCAATGAGCTTCACCAGCATCTCAGAGACCTTCTCAAGAGATTGCACCGGGATGTATTCAAAGCGGCCGTGGAAGTTGTGCCCTCCCGAAAAGAGATTGGGGGTTGGCAATCCCATGTAAGACAAGCGGCTGCCATCGGTACCGCCGCGCACAGGCACTTCTATCGGTTCCAAACCAAGCGCGCGGTAAGCCAGGCGCGCGTATTCCAAAATCTGCGGATGCGGCAGGATCATCTCTTTCATATTGTAATAACTATCCCTGAGTTCAAGTTCAAAGCTGCCTTTACCATAGCGTGCGTTCATAAAATCGATCGCCTGCTGCATCTCCACCTTTTTGGCTTCAAACTTGGCTTTGTCGTGATCCCTGATGATGTAGCTTAGGTGGGCTTCCTCACAGTGGCCTTGCATACCTGTCAGGTGAAAAAAGCCTTCATAACCTTCGGTAAATTCCGGCCGCTGCTCAACAGGCAGCAGTGCATTAAATTCCATGGCCATCAAAGACGCGTTTTTCATCTGGTTTTTAGCTGTACCCGGGTGCACACTGCGCCCATGAACAGTCACCTTCGCACTGGCAGCATTAAAGTTCTCATATTCCAGTTCACCAATCGGGCCACCATCCACGGTGTAGGCAAATTGTGCACCGAAGGCCGCCACATCAAAATGGTCCACTCCGCTGCCAATTTCCTCATCAGGTGTAAATCCAACGCGCACTGTACCGTGCTCAATTTCCGGATGCTGCATCAGATACTTCATCGCGCTGACGATGCCAGCCACACCCGCCTTGTCATCCGCGCCAAGCAAGGTGGTGCCATCTGTGATAATCAGGTCCTGCCCAACATAAGCTTTCACTTCCGGGAAATCCACCGGTGAAAGTACGATGTTCTTTTCAGGATTAAGCAGAATATCACCTCCCGGGTAGTTTTCCAAAATACGTGCCTTTACATCCTTGCCACTGGCAGCAGAGCTGGTGTCCACGTGCGCCAGCAAACCGAAAACTGGCACCACTCTGGTCGTGTTGGCAGGCAAAGTGGCAGTCACATAACCCCACTCGTCCATCTTCACATCCTCGAGCCCAATGGCTTTCAGTTCTTCAGCCAGAACTTTTAACAGTTCAAGCTGTGTGGCAGTTGAAGGAAAACTCTTGCTCTCAGGGTCTGAGGTGGTCTCATAGCTTACATAATGCAAAAAACGTTCAATTACATCCGTCATAAATGCTCCTTTGGTACAAAAGATTTTATCATCACCTACAGGCCTAACTGAGTTTTAATGGATGGATTATAGTTAATTCATGAGAAACTCCCTGGTCAAACTTTTGCTTGTTATCACTCTCTTCCTGGCTGCCTGCCAGGTTCAGTCCAGCATTCCAAGCCTGCTCAGCCCTCAAGCCCATGTTGAAGTTATCGGCGAGCCGCTGCCGCACGATCCGCAGGCTTTTACGCAAGGCTTGCTGGTGCACGACTCTTATTTTTACGAGAGTACTGGCCTTGTTGGCCAATCCACGTTCCGCAAAGTCGAAATGGAATCCGGGCAGGTGCTTGCGCAGACGCAACTCAAGCCTGAGTTCTTTGGTGAAGGTCTGGCGCTGTTGGATGGGCATTTCTACCAGCTCACCTGGAGAAACCGGATCGGCTTGATCTACGATGCTGAAACACTTGAAGAAATTGGCTCATTCCCTGTTGACGGTGAAGGCTGGGGCCTCACCACCGACGGTCAATCCCTCATCCGCTCCGACGGCTCTGCCACGCTCACCTGGCACGAACCCTTGAGTTTTGCCCCCATCAAATCGCTACAAGTAAATCTGGAAGGCCAACCGGTCACACAGCTCAATGAACTCGAATATATTGAGGGTTTGCTCTATGCTAATGTTTTTCTGACCGATACGATCCTGCGTATCGACCCAGCCAGCGGCCAGGTGCTTACGGTCATAGATGCCTCCACCTTGCGGCAGGAATCTACCAAAACAGAAATCAACAACGTCCTCAACGGTATTGCCTGGGACCCAGAGACTAAAAGTCTATATCTTACGGGGAAAAACTGGCCTGAACTTTATAAAGTCAAAATTGTTGACGGCCCCTTGCCTACAGCTACTACGCGGCCATAACCCGAGATCTTAATGCTTCCAGCCGGGCGGCCTTCAGGCTGGGCAGACTCTCCAGCAGGAACCCCGGCCCAGACCCTTCCTGGGCAAAACCCATACTGATAACCGCGTGCAAAACCCCTTCCAGCACGTTGTAATCCTGACGGTAATTCAACAGGAACCCACCATCAAATGCATCCAGACAACCTGTCGGGTCCACCACCTTTACCGGGTAACCAGGGATAATCCAGCGTTTCTTTTTATATTTATCAAATACCCGGGTTGAACCGTCCTTCATGTTGACAAACACATATTCGGGTCCATAGGCAGCCAGTGCCTCCATAATCTCCCAAATATCCAGGCTGCGCCCCTGGAAAAGGCGCAAACCCTGTTCCTCAGAAAAACTGAAAGCGGTCAGGTCAGAAACCAGGCTCCGGATTTCTTCCCAGAAGCTTAAATCCATGTAGCAGGTGCTGGCGCGCATTGTCAGCGTTTGCACCAAGCCGCCCCTTAACAGTGAAGGCAAAATCTTGTGAGAGATAAAGTCAATTGGGCAGATATGGGCACAGTTGACTTCCAGGTAGCGTTTTGGAAGATCATTCACGTGGAAGGAATAAGCCTTGTATTCAAAACGCGAACAGCTGCGGTTGGCCAGAGGATTGTAATTTAGCAACTCGAATGGGAATGGCAGCTGCCTTTCAGCAAAGTAAGGCAAAGGGTTTTCATAGTGGGCATTCTCTGGGCTGGAGTATGCAACGAAAAAGCGTTCATCGCTTTCTTCATCCACAACCTTCACGCCCGTAAGGTCGCAGCCTTCCCGTTCGAAACGGTCCAGCCATTCGCGTGGATACTGCCTTGAAATTTTAGCAGCCAGGCCAACGGTACCTCCCCATAAGAGTAAACATCCAGCAGCATAGGCCAGGCTGCCTCCCAGGGTATCCAGCTTTGGTGTGCGGCCATACGGCAGCAAATAGTCGCGCGTCAGTCTGCCAATCAGCACAGCATCCAGGTTTGACTGGTCAAACTCAAAGGTTTTATCCATCATGTAAACAGCAGACTAATTTTCGTCCGGTTCTATGACTAATTCTTCAGCATCTCCCTCTTCCGGCTTGGGGCTGGGGACGCTCGGCAGCGGAATTTTGGCTTTGTCTAGTTCCGCCTTCAGGATTTCGAAATAGGGTTTGAGGTCTTCCTTAATTTCCGGGTATTTGCAGTTGAGGTCTTTAAGCGTGTCCCGGATGATGCTTGCTACAAGGAGGTTGCGATACCAATTGCGGTTGGCAGGGATTATGAACCAGGGTGCCTGCGGCGCAGATGTCTTGTTAAGCACATCCTCATAAGCTTTTCGGTAGTCATCCCAAAGCTTGCGCTCTTCCAGATCGCCCGGGTTGAACTTCCAGGTTTTTGAAGGGTCCATGATGCGCTCAATCAAGCGCGCAGCCTGTTCCTCCTTGGAAATATGCAGGTAGAACTTCAGGATGGTAGTGCCTTCATCAGCCAGCAGCTGCTCAAATTCGACGATGTGTTGAAAGCGTTTTGACCAAACATTCTCCGGCACCAGGTTATGCACCCGCACCGCCAGCACATCCTCGTAGTGGGAGCGGTTGAAAACGACAATCTCACCCTTTCCGGGGGTCAAGTGGTGGATGCGCCAAAGATAATCATGCGCCAGCTCGATCGGGGTAGGCACCTTAAACGAAGCCACTTTAACTCCCTGCGGGTTTACTCCAGAGAAGATGGCACGGATAGTTCCATCCTTGCCGCCCGTATCCGTAGTCTGAATAATAATCAGCAGCTTCTGCTTACCTTCTGCATATAATTTTTCCTGCAGCTGGCTGATCTCAGCGACGATTTTTGTGAGTTCTTCCTTGGCTTTTTTCTTGCTATGCTCGTACGCACTGGTCTCGTTTGGGTCAAAATCCTTGAGAGAAATATTCTTCTTCCCCGTCAGCCTATATTTTGATGTGTCCATCCTGGCTCCTTTTTCCTGGCAACGATCAAATTATACCTTTCGCGCCTAATCCAGGTCCAATTTATCTCAACTGGAAAATAGACGAATCTTTCTTACTGAAGGATTCCAAAATTTGTTTGACTCTCTTTAACAACCTGGCTATAATTGTGTTATGGAAGGATTAACGTTTGCCTTATGATCTGGGGTGGTCCTTCCAGGCAGCCTCAAATTATAGAAACACGCCTTTAGCTAAAGTGCGTGTTTTCATTTAAATATATGAGTGAAACGGAGAAAATAGACATGATGGATAGCGGATTGATCGGCAAGATTGAGAAAGCCAAGCGTTATGCTGAGGAACGCGACCGAATTTCCTTCAAATCCCTGGAAGCAACGCTTAAGGGCGAAAATAACGATCACACCGTAAAGTATCAAGACGGAAAGTGGCAATGCACTTGTTCTTACTTCCAATCCCACAGCATTTGCTCGCACATCATGGCTTTTGAAACTATTCTTGACAAAATGGTCCAAAAAGCCGAACAAGTTTAATCAAGTCAAAAAATACGATAAAAAGTGGCCATTAGCGGCCACTTTTTTAGTTAATTCTTCTTTCTTGATAGGTTCCAAAGGGCCAGCAAGTAGAAGACCACAGCGGTGGCTGCCAGGATCAAGATGCTTACACTTGGGGGTACAACTTGTTTTCCAAAAACAAATTCAACTCCCATTTGCTGCTTAAACTCTGTCACCATCTCTTGAGGAGCCCCTGCAAAGAGTTGTGCGATTGGCACCCGCATCATCACCTGGCGCATCAACGTTGCAGCGTGCGAAGGCGGAAAAAGCTTAATCAACCACTGCACAGTGGGAGAAAATTGCCCAATAGGCAGATAAATCCCGGTCAGAAAGCCTATTAGGGTGCCGACCAAAGTACTGGCTGTGCCAAAAGCGTTAAGTGTATTAAAGAAAGATACCATAAATACCACGATGGCTGAATTGGCAATGGTAGCCAACAAGATGAGCCCGAATAGCTTTACAAAATCAAGCAGCGACAGCAGCAAGCCGCCTTTGATGACAATAAAAATTTCCGCCACAACCAAAGCCACCAGGCTCATGATGATGCCGACGATGATTGTGCTAAGAATGTAGCCGCCGGTCATGCTACTGTGGGAGAGCGGCGAGGCAACAAAATCTTTTTTAATTTTTCTGGTCTTATCCTCAACCATCGTGCCCACGGCTCCCATGGTGGTCGTGAACGACGTTATTGCCAGCACACCAGCCATAATCCAGGAGTCCATCGCGAAACGGATTCCGCTTCCTTGGGGATAATCACTTGCCCATACATCTCCTAAAAATAAGAGGTAGAGCATAATGATCACTAATATACCCAAGAGTGAGAAAAAGACTGCGTTGCGGTCTCGGAAGTAAAGCTTAAGATTACGAACCATAAGGCTAATCATTCGCGCAGTTCCTTTCCGGTAATGTTAATGAAGGCATCGTCCATGGTTCCTTTCAGCACCTCGAAACTCTCAATCAGATCCCTGGTGGCTTCAATAATTGGCAATGCGTCAAGGCTTGAAGCTATCAGAATAGTAAAGTTATCCACCACGCGGTTATATTCAAACCCGAGTTTTTGCAGACGGGCTGCCAGGTCATCCTTTCGATTGGTCGAGAGCACTAATTTATCCCGGGAATATTCGTCCTTGAGGTCGCTCGGGCTGCCTTGTGCAACGATCTTGCCATTGTCAATCACAATCACATAATCGGCATTAGCTGCCTCTTCCATATAATGCGTGGTCATAAAAACGGTCATACCTTTGTCATTTTTTATGCGCTCAATTGTTTCCCAAACATTTTTGCGTGTCTGTGGGTCCAGGCCAGTGGTGGGTTCATCAAGGAAAAGAATCTCTGGCGCGTGCACCAATGCCCTGGCGATGTCCGCCCGCCGCCTTTGGCCTCCTGATAGTTGGCCATAACGCCGCTTGAGCAGATTGCTGATGCCGGTCACCTCAACAGCGCGCTTCACTGCTTCATCGAGCTCCTTCCCCTTCAGTTTGTAAAAACTGCCTCTGGTGCGCAGGTTTTCTTCCACACTCAGTAAGTCATCCAACAAGCCCACCTGGAAGACCGCCCCAATGATCTCGCGGATTTTCGAATCTTCCTTACCCAGGCTAAAGCCGCCCACTTTCACTTCACCCGCATCCTGTTGCAGAAAAGTGCAGATAATATCAATTGTGGTCGACTTGCCGGCTCCATTGGGACCCAGAAAGGCAAAGAGTTTACCCTTCTTGACGTGGAAGTCAATCCCACGCACGGCGCGCACCTCACCGTAATTCTTGACCAAGCCTTTTACTTCAATCGCGTTTTCCATAATTGTCTCCAATTAATGCAGATCACTTTCTCTTAATGATCGGTGATCAGAGGCTATAATTTGCTTAACATCAGGACTACGGAATTATATATCCAATAAATCACATACTCGGAACTAAAGGAAGGTAATTAAATGGAAACCAGCATCAACATTTTTCTCCAAACCCTTGGGGCCTGGCTGCAAAGCCTTTCAAAACTGCTCTCATTCCTGGGAACCGAGTCTATTTACATCCTGGTCATTCCCGCCGTCTACTGGTGTGTGGATGCCCTTGCGGGTTTACGCCTGGGGATGATCCTGGTGCTCAGCGGAACGCTGAATGGCCTCAGCAAACTCATTTTTAAATCTCCCCGTCCTTATTGGGTGGATAAGGCCGTCATCCCCGTCGCGCGGGAAAGCTCCTTTGGCCTGCCCTCCGGGCACGCCATGAACGCCGCTGCCCTCTGGGGTCAGATTTCCCGCGAGTTCCAAAAACGCTGGCTCACCTGGGTTTGCATCGTCATGATCGTCCTCATTGGCCTTTCCCGCCTGGTTCTGGGAGTACATTTCACGTTCGATGTCGCCATCGGCTGGGTCTTGGGTTTGCTGGTTTACCTGCTGTTCAATTATTATTACTCCCCGATTGCCGCATGGGTTAAGGCCATGCCGCTAAAGCGCCAACTTTTGCTGTCCTTTCTAACCTCTTTAATTATTGTGGCCCTCATTATCCTCGCAGGTTTACCAGGCCGCACTTGGGTGATGCCCGCTGCCTGGGCCGAAGGTGCTGGCCCGGTCAACCCCTTTGACACCCGGGGGCTTTATACTATTGCCGGCCTCTGGTTCGGTTTTCTGGCAGGCTTCCTGCTCTTGCGTGCCCAACTTGGCATCCTCCAAAGCCGACTCGGCGGAATTCACTTGCTTTGGCGCTACCTGGTAGGTTTGGCGGGTATCCTGCTGATTTACATGGGCCTCGGCCAATTCATCCCAGAGACGCTTACAGCCTCAACTTTCATCCTGCAATACCTGCAGGCAGCTTTGTTGGGGTTCTGGATTACTTTCCTTTCGCCTCGCCTCTTTAAAGTTTTGCGGATTGCCTCATTCAGCAAGCCAGGCCAAAATTAATCATTTTTCGAGGGTATAATCCGCTCACATTATGTTTGGAAAAAAGAAATCTGACCCTGTTTTTACCGTCGAGCCCCTTGCCAACCAGGTAACCACCATCCTTGGCCCAGGCATCAACTGGACTGGCGATCTGCGCGGCAAGGGCGGTGTGCGTATAGAAGGCACCATGGAAGGCGAGATTGCCATGCGCGGCTTGCTTGTGGTGGGGGAAACTGGCAAAGTCACCTGCAAGAATCTCTCAGCAGACACCGTCATGGTAGCTGGTATGGTCAAAGGCAACATTACCTGTCAGAAACTGGAAATCAGGTCCACCGGCCGCATCTGGGGTGATGTAACCACCAGCTCATTCGCCAGTGAAGACGGGGCCTTTTTTCGCGGTCAGATGCGCATGGAAGAGCAAATCAACCTGCCGCCAGCTGATGAAATCGCTGCCTCCAACGCCGATTTGGAGTCCGAAATTAAGCTCCAGGCTACAGAAACCAGCTCAGACCAGGCTCCTGCTGGCATTTCAAGCCCAGCCGACGGCAAATAATTTTATTTTTTATCTTTATCGCAGATTGGCTGTTCCATCAGGATGGTCACAGGACCATTGTTTTCCAATTCGATCTGGCTGAATGAACCAAAAACACCGGCTTTAGTGGGCACACCCTCGCCCTGAAGGCTACTAATAAAGAATTCCCACAGTGGTTTGGCAATTTTCGGGTCGCCAGCTTTGACGAATGAAGGCCTGCGCCCGCGTGAAGTGTCCGCGAAGAGCGTGAATTGAGAAACCACCAGCATTTCACCCCCAACGTCCAGGCAGGAGAGGTTCATTTTGCCAGCATCATCTTCAAATATGCGCAAGTGGGCAATTCGGGCAGCCAGCTGCCCGGCATCAGCTTGGGTATCTTCCGAACCCACCCCTAACAAAATCAGCAGGCCTTTGCCGATGGAACTGACGGTTTCACCATCCAAATGCACCTTAGCATAATTCACCCGTTGCAGTACTGCTTTCATTCCAACCTCTTCATTTCCACTTGTTTCTAAGCCAGAAAATAATACTTTTCAGAATGTCCTGATAATAATTGAAGACCGGTCATTTAGGCAAGAATTTGAATTCTCTCGGCGTGGGGAGATCAGCACATGGTATAGGTCTTCGATCGTGCCGGTCTCCAGACCGAGCACAAGCAGTTGACCGAAGGTCTCCATTGTTTTCTCTC